>CAZNDR010000327.1:0-5358 GCA_964571835.1 uncultured Cytophagia bacterium
AAAAAAAAGCTGCCTACTGTCCAGTGTCCACAATGGCCAGGCAAGGTACTGCTCCGAATCACCCCGAGTTTCGACCCACACAGTTTTGTTTTCCTTTAAATCAATAATGCCCAATTTGACATCTGGATTGGGATCACCAGGTTTAGGATAGTGGGCTATTTCCAATTCACCGTGAACGCCATCTGCCCGATACAAAGGAAATTCAGGGACCTGGCTATCATCGAAACGAAGAAAGGCAATTTTTTCGCTGTTAGGTGACCACCAAAAGGCAGCATAATTGGAAGCGCGGCCCAGTATCTCTTCATAATAAACCCAAGAAGCCCAGCCGTTGTAAACGACGTCGGAACCGTCAGTAGTCAACTGATGCTCTAAGCCCGAAGCCAATTCGATGGCAAACAAATTGTGATCGCGGGTAAAAGCAACCCATTTTTCATCAGGAGAAAGCTTGGGATTTTGCTCCTCAGCCGCATTGGCGGTCAACTGTCGAAAATTTTCGCGTTCAGTGGAAAAAAAGTACAAATCATTTTTCTGGTTAAAAATAAACAGGCTATAACTATTATTATGGAGCGCGGCATTTCTTAAAGAAAAACCTTTGGGCAATTTCTCTTGATACCGATCATAATTGAAAAAGATTTCGGCTTGTCCGGTGGCAGCATTTACTTTGTATAATTGCGTTTGGTCATTTTTTGTTGACGTGTCGTTTTTTGCTTCCAGATAAAAATTATCATCCAGCCAACCAGAAATACGCGGCAACTGTCCGATCAACTCAGGCTTGCCCCGCTGGAAAACCTGTTGATAAGTGAGAAGCTTTTTCTGGCCAAAAAGAGAGGGCAAAGCAACAGATAAAAAAAGAAGGAAGAGAAAAAAAACAAATGAAAACTTTTTGCTATCAATCATTGATCGACCTCCATCAACATGTTCAATAAAATAGCGCGACTGGTATTTCCTTTATGGATTTCACCTCTCGCTGTGCATAAAGGCACGGCACTCCATATTATGGGGCGAAAGCCATTTGATAGAAAAAGTGAAATTTTAACCCTTAAAGAATATATAAAAGAATGAGCGGCTAAAAAATAAATAATTAATTTGATTTTTTCAAGCACAAAAATTCAAAATCTTGATTTTTAAAAATTCTTTTTGTACATTAACCCAAGAATTGAAAAGCTTACCATCAGGCAAATTTGAGGACACCGTGAATAAAAGAAATTTGAAGATTGCCCTGCTGTCATTGTTAGTCGTGTTCTGCACAAGTGGCGATTTGACGACAAAATGGCTTGCCAAGCAGCAGCTCGAACAAGGAAAAGTGGTCAGTATCATCGACCATTATGTGGAATTGCGCTACACGGAAAATCGTGCCATCGCGTTTAGCATGTTGCAGTTCGTTGAGCCTAATTTAAGAAAATGGATTATTTATAGTTTATCCCTGGTGGCAATAGCGTTTTTATCATTTTTAATCTGGAAAGTGCGAAACGATTCTGTCATCTGGCTGGTTTCGCTGATGTTGGTTTTTTCTGGCGCCATTGGCAATCTGTCAGAACGGCTGGTGCGCGGCTATGTCATCGATTTTATTCGGTTGCACTATTATGATAAATGGGAATGGCCTATCTTTAATACGGCGGATATTTTCATTACCTGCGGCGCGATTTTGTTGGGAATTTTGATGATGAAGAAAGCGCCGGAGAATTCTCCCATCGGGGAAAGAAATAAAGCAAACTGAAAAAGCAAACTTGTGTCACGCATTTCTGAAGTGTCGTGCATATTAAAATTAAATTTTTTTTGACAAAAGCATTAAAAAAAATCTCACGCGAAGCCGCAAAGAACGCAAAGAGAATTTTGGTGTTGCACTTTGCGAGCTTTGCGTGATAAAAAATTTGATTGCTGCTCTGAGCTGCATTAGGCTTATTACAATGAATAAAACACTATGAACCAACCACCCTCAATCATCTCTGACCTCATCAATAAATTTGAACGCAATATTGATGAGTATCGAAATCCAAAATACAACGAAACTCAAATTCGCATCGAGTTTGTCAACCCCTTCTGGAAGGCGCTGGGCTGGGATGTGGACAATGAAAAAGGCTATGCCTTGAATTATCGGGATGTCATTCACGAGGACGAATTAAAAATCGGCAGGACGACACGAGCGCCAGATTATGCCTTTCGTATCGGCGGCAGGAGAATTTTCTTTCTCGAGACAAAAAAACCGGCGCTCGATTTAAAACACGATTCCGCGCCAGCCTTTCAACTGCGCCGTTACGCTTACAGCGCCAAATTGCCGGTCTCGCTGCTCACCGATTTTGAAGAATTGATCGTTTACGATTGCCGGCTCAAGCCGGCTATTACCGACAAACCTCATGTCGGGCGAATGATGTATTACTCTTTTCACGACTATGTTAAAAAATGGCAGGAGATCAGCAACATCTTTTCCAGGGAAGCCGTCATGCAAGGCGCTTTTGATCGGTTCATTGAAGGTACGCAGGGTAAACGACCTCGCGCCGAGATCGACAGGGATTTTCTCAATGACCTCGATCGCTGGCGCATCGAACTGGCTCGAAATATCGCGCTTCGTAATCCTCAATTGACTGAACGCGAATTGAACTATGCCGTGCAACTGACCATCGATCGGCTGATCTTTTTGCGCATGTGCGAGGATCGGGATATCGAGCAGTACGAGACGCTGATGGCGCTGCTCAATGGCAACCAACTTTATCGTCGGCTGGTGTCTTTGTATTACAAGGCGGACGAGCGCTACAATTCGGGGCTGTTTCATTTTGAGGAAAAGGATGGAGCCAATCCCGACCTGTTGACACCAAAATTGGCAGTTGACGATAAAGTGCTCCGCGACATCATCAGTGAACTTTATTATCCCCAATGTCCCTACGAATTCAGCGTGCTGCCGGTGGAAGTTTTGGGCAATGCCTACGAGCAATTCCTGGGCAAACGTATTTCACTCACCGAAGGCCACCGGGCGCGCATCGAGGAAAAGCCCGAAGTCCGCAAGGCCGGCGGAGTTTATTACACGCCCCAGTACATTGTGGATTACATCGTAAAAAACACGGTGGGTAAGTTGTGCGAGGGCAAAACACCTCGGGAAATTAGCGAACTGCGTTTCCTTGATCCCGCCTGTGGCTCAGGCTCGTTTTTGCTGGGCGCGTATCAGTACTTGCTGAATTGGCATCTGGAGTGGTATCGCTCGGAAATGGAACGTACCGGAGAAGTTCCGCAGAGCGCAGAGCGCTTGGCGCATAGCGAATCCCGAGAACGGGACAGGCAGCGGAAAGCCAAAAGCCAGAAGCGAAAAGCGGAGACGCAGGCGATTTTTCAAGGCAAAGGCAGTGAATGGTATCTCACCACGGCCGAGAAGAAGCGGATTCTACTCAACAATATTTACGGCGTGGATATCGACGCCAATGCCGTGGAAGTGACCAAGCTGTCGCTATTGCTGAAAGTGCTGGAGCACGAGACCAGCGAAACGCTCAACCAGCAGCTTGGTTTGTGGAAGGAACGCGCCCTGCCCAATCTGGACAGCAACATCAAATGCGGCAATTCGCTGATCGGCACTGATTTTTATGAGGGCAGGCAAGCTGGCTTATTTAACCAAGAAGAAGCGCTGCGCATCAATGCTTTTGATTGGGACCGGGAGTTTCCCGAGATTTTTGCCAGGGGTGGTTTTGATGCGGTGATTGGGAATCCGCCGTATGGAGCGACATTATCACCTGAAATTAAGAGGTATTTAAGTAAACACTTCCCTATTGTTTCTGATTTTGAATCATCACAGTATTTTATTGCAATGAGCGAAAAGATAACAAAGCAAGAAGGCTTTGTAGCTTTCATTGTTCCAAATACTTTGTTTCTAAATCTCTTTGCCCAAAAATTTAGATATTTTATATCTTCTTCGTTTTGCATCTTAAAAATAGCAAACCTGTCACAAGTGGATGTCTTCACCAATGCAACGGTAAGAACTATAATTCCTGTTTTACGAAAAAACAAATCAAAAAATCATGCCGTTGAAATAGTTGAATTTGAGAATGACCAGACAAAGAAACTTTGTGGTACGCTAAATCAAGTAGCGCTTTGCATAGACGACAAGCTTTGGTTTACAGGACTCGGCTCTGCAACTGACCCTTTACGAGAAAAAATTCACAAAAAATCAATTCGGCTAGGGGATATTCTGCAAGTGTCTCAAGGATTAATACCTTACGACAAATATCGCGGGCATGATGAATACACCATTAAAAATCGAATTTGGCATTCGGATAAAAAGAAAGACAAAACTTACAAGCGCGAATTGCGAGGGGGTGATGTAAAGCGATATTCAGTGAGCTGGAATGGAAAACAGTGGATCAGTTATGGTAACTGGCTGGCAGCGCCAAGAAAACCTGAATTTTTTATTAAGCCTCGTCTCTTATTTCGTGAGATTACAGATCCTAAATCAGGTTTGCTTCATGTAGCTTATACCAACGAAGAGTATTATAATAATCCTGGAATAATCAATTGCATTTCTGAAGACAGGGCGTATTCGCTTTTGTATGTTTTAGGATTATGCGCATCACACTTAATGGCATTTTTTCATTTCAGTTCATAACCAAAAGCACGAAAAGGTGTATTTCCCAAAATCCTAGTAAATGATGTTAGAGGTTTACCTATTCGCTCGATCGATTTTTCTGATCCCATCGACAATGCGCATCACGACAGCATGGTTTTGCTGGTAGAGCAAATGCTCTCTCTGCACCAAAAATTGGCAACCGTTAAAACCGAACACGAGAAAATCGTCCTCCAGCGCCAAATCGACGCCACCGATCGCCAGATCGACCAACTGGTGTATCAGCTTTATGGGTTGACGGAGGAGGAAATAAGGATTGTAGAGGCAGAGGACAGGAATTAAGAACATTTTCATTTTTGATTTACGATTTCGGAATGTAGCATTAAACAATTTCAAACGGCTTCTGCATGAACTTCTGGACTAAAACATTAAAATTATTTATGGAAAATATATCATGGCAAAGGTTATGCTAAAAATAATTGATCAGGTTGATGATAAGCTATTGCAGGAAATTGTGCGCCGCATCGTGGACACAGTGCAGCCGGAGAAAATCGTTCTTTTTGGATCTTATGCGTATGGAAGCCCAACCGGGAAAAGTGATTTAGATATTCTTGTAATCGCTAATTCAACCCTGCCACGCTATCGCCGGTCAGTTCCCATTTATAAAGCATTAGCCGGACTTTTAATCCCTAAAGATATCGTTGTCTATGCACCTGAAGAAATAGAGGAATGGAAGGAAGTGCCTCAAGCATTTGTCACCACGGCTCTTAATAGGGGGAAGGTAATCTATGAAAAAAAGAAAAAAAGTTGAACCT
>CAZNDR010000328.1:0-5358 GCA_964571835.1 uncultured Cytophagia bacterium
GTACCAATGAGAGAGGCATAGGTGTACACTGAGAACATCTTTTTAAATGTTGTTTGTCCGCCGAGCACAACATTGCCAACAAACCAGGTGATAAGTGTAAAAAACAGCAGCGCTACCGGAACACCAACAATAATCCCGATCGGTGCCATTATTTTTCCCATTTTTTCACCAGCTTCCATCGCGCGATCAATATCATCGCCAGACATGCCACGTTCTTCTAATTTGACTCGTTGCTTTTGCATCTGCTCTGGCATGGTTAAGGGTAAAGTAATCATGGTAAATATAAGGGTCAAAATGAGAATTACAACTAACGGCACTACCCAGTCAGGCTTGCGATCAATTGCTTGAAAAGATTCATGGGGTGAAAAAAACACACCCATAACTTTTTGCATTATACTAAGTTCCCTTTTTTCCATTTTTCCCTCCGTAATAAAATGTTTTGCTTATCGAAAAAATTCAACTATTTAAAATTAGACTGAATCGATGGTCATTCTATTGACCATTAAAAACGGAATATCAAATCAAAAGTTTCAAAATTATAAGTTCTTGTCAGTTTGCCAAAATTATCCCAGTCAAAGCAAAAAGATGAGCTCTCCCTGCGCCAGCTATCTTTGAATTATCAGGGTGTTTTTTCAGCAATGTCCGGCAAAACGTTTCTGCAGTGTCGTATGCTTATTTTATTTTCTGGCAATGTCTGTCTTTCTGCTCGCAAAATCAATTATTAAATGTTCCCTTTTTGAGCAAGCATCAGCCAATGAATTTGTGAAGCAGTAAAAAAATCTGCTTAGTCTTCATCACCAGATAAAAAATAAGTATATTTGGACAATAATGCAAGCTAATATTTGCTTTATTGCATGGATTGGTTTTGAATCTTTTCATTGACGCTAACATCTAAATTGGCAACTTTGAAATAAAAATAAACCGTAAATTTTTTGCTCAGTGTAAGCGATAGGCAATTGAAAATGAAACATATTAAAAAAATAGCAGTCATCGTAACTGGAGCTGTCTTAGGATTTGCTTATTACAAATTCATCGGCTGCCGCTCTGGTGTTTGCCCTATTACCAGCAACCCATGGATCAGCACTGGTTATGGCGCTCTCATCGGATTAGCATTTGCCTTCAATGGGAAGAAAAAGAGATCGAAAAATGTCCAGGAGAATTCATAATGGAGCTTTGGGAGATTCTGATTTTTAGTGTTGTTTATTTTATTGTGCTAAAGTACATTTTGCCGAAGCTGGGCGTCTCCACATGAATGTCAAATCGTTGTGACCTTCCGGGAGAACGGCAAAGAAAATCAAGTTTAACTAATTCAGACAGTAACAAAGAAAAAAGTTAGGGAGGTTTTATACCATTATGCCAATTTATGAATATCGCTGTCCTAAATGTAATCACAAATTTGAGGTGTTTCAGAGTCTTGGTTCATCAAATGACTCTTTGAACTGTCCCATTTGTGGCGAAGCAAAACCTAACCGAATGTTTTCGGTTTTTGGCTCTGCTGGAATCAATTCTTCAGTTAGCTCCAGCGGGTGTAGTTCTTCAGGTCCATTCACCTGAGCTTCTTAGGGCAAAGGCAGTTGGCTTTTTTTAAATACAATTTATTGTGGAGGAGACATGAAAAAATTATTTCCCATACTCTTATTATTGGTATTTGTAATCGTTTGGAGTTGTTCTGGCTTGGAAAGTGAATCGGCTGCTCAAAACAGCAAAGATAAAAAAATCGACAAGATAAATAAAAAAGTTGTCTGGCTGAGTTTCGACGATGGTTTGGCCAAAGGAATTAAAGAAAGCAAGAATATTTTGGTCGATTTCTACACTGATTGGTGCCACTGGTGCAAAGTCATGGATGAGAAAACATTCAGCGAAGATAAAGTCGCGATGAAACTAAGGGAACGGTTTGCTACTGTCAGACTTAATGCCGAAAGCAATAGCGAGTACGCCAATTTCAAAGGACAAAGATATTCTAATCTGCAATTGACGCGAGCATTTGGCGTTACAGGTTTTCCGTCGCTGGCTTTTATCAGCCCAGAAACAGAAATTATTACTGTCATTCCTGGCTATATTCCAGCAGAGCAATTCTATTACTTGCTTGATTTTATTGATAAAGAATGCTATAAAAAGAAAATGACGCTCGATGAATTTATCAAGAAGAATGGTGAATGCGACGAAGCCAAAACTCAAAGCTCAGAGAAAAAGTAACTTCGCCATAAAATTTTTGCCAAATTAATCCCATAGAAAATTATTTTGTGCTTTCTATGGGATTTTTTTTTATAAAGAATTATTTAAACTTGAAAAAACTCTTGATTAGTGTCAAATTATTTTTAAATTATACATGTCAAAAACGAGTTATTATTTTCTTCACTTTTTTGAGGTAAAAAGGAGATGACTAACTTCTTTAAGTTTGATTCTGTCGTTGAGAATAAATTCCTCGCGAAATCGGATTTTCAAGCCATTTATCCTCCTAGTGAAAAGCTCCCTGTGCTCGTGGTAGAAAATTTTCCATTGCTAGGAAAACTGACCGCGATACGATTTATTGAATGGGTGCAGCAAAATCCAAGAGGCGTCATATCTCTCCCCACTGGCAAAACACCGGAGCATTTCATTAAATGGGTACAGTATTTTCTCAAAAATTGGAACAAAGCTGAAGTTAAACATGAATTAGCCTCATGGGGTCTTGATTCCTTACAAAAACCTGAAATGAGCCAACTGCGTTTCGTTCAAATAGATGAATTTTACCCCATAAATCCATTACAGACCAATAGCTTTTATTCTTACATCAATCGTTTCTATATCAAAGGCTTTGGCATTGACAAAGAAAATGCTTTGCTCATCGATGCATACCATATCGGTGTGCCAGAGGATATGAAGCCAGAAGTCGTCTTTCCCAATGGCAAAATTGATTTAAGCCTGCGCACCCAACAGCCCTCGACCAAATTGCAGCGCATTCAAAAGTTGGTAATCGAGATGGTTGATCAATATTGCACAGACTATGAATCGCGCATTCGGCAGATGGGCGGCATTGGCTTTTTTCTCGGCGGGATTGGTCCCGATGGTCACATCGGTTTCAACGTAAAAGGGTCAGATTTATATTCGACAACTCGCTTAACGCCCACCAATTATGAAACACAAGCAGCGGCAGCCACCGATATGGGCGGCATGGAAGCTGCTCGAGACCGATTGGTGATTACCATTGGCTTAAGCACCATCACTTTTAATAAAGATACCGTCGCTATTATCATCGCTTCGGGAGAAGCCAAAGCAAAAATTGTGGCCCAAGCGGTGGAAAATGACATCAACAATTTATATCCGGCAACAGTGCTGCAAACTTTACCTCGGGCTCGTTTTTATGTTACAAAAGGTGCAAGCAAGAATTTGGTGGAACGAAGATATGTGCAGTTAGTGCGAAAAGAACAACTGTCTGATGCCGATGTGGAGAGAGTCATTATCAATTTATCGCTGAACTGTGAGAAACCGATTAGCGAACTGACTGCAGATGATTTTCTAAACAATAAATTTGGCAAAGAAATTCTGTCCAAGACTGGCAAACCTATCGAACTGCTGAAGCAGCAGGTGCAAGATTCGTTGAAGCAGAAAATAATGGACGGCATTGCGCCAGTGGCTGATGAAATATTCATGCACACCGCACCTCATCATGATGACGACATGTTAGGTTTCTGGCCTTACATTGTCCATTTAGTTCGCGACCCTCGGAATCAGCACTATTTCAATTATATGACCAGCGGTTTCAATGCCGTGACCAATAAATACGTTCTCGATTTACTGGAAAATCTAAAATACTTCATCGAATCAAGCATGTTTGATAAACATTTAAAAAGTAACTATTTTGATCCAGAAAATGAAATTGGAAAAAACCGGGATGTCTTCCATTATCTTGATGGAGTCGCCTCACATAGCCGCTCGGTCCGCGAGGAAGCCGAAAGCAGACGTCTGTTGCGAAATCTTATCTCCATTTTTGAAGAAGATAGCGCCGAGCATCTCAAAGATCGCATCAATGAAATGATCAGCTATTTTCAAACTCAATATCCAGGCAAAAAAGATATTCATTATATTCAACAATTAAAAGGAATGATCAGAGAATGGGAAGCAGACTTATTGTGGGCTTATTTGGGATTCAATTGTGAAAATGTCAATCACCTCCGATTAGGATTTTATAAAGGTGATATATTTACTGAAGAGCCTGATATTCAGCGAGACGTTACGCCAATATTAAATCTTCTCGAAAAAATCCGGCCCACGGTATTAACGGTGGCGCTTGATCCTGAAGGCAGCGGACCTGATACCCATTACAAAGTCATGCAGGTCATCAGCCAGGCATTAAAAATTCATCGAAAGAAATATAAGACTGCTAATATCAAAATTTGGGGATATCGGAATGTCTGGTACCGCTTTCATCAGGCAGAAGCAACGACCTTTGTCCCGGTATCACTTAATTCCTTTGCCAGTCTGGAGATGGCATTTAAAAATTGTTTCGGCTCCCAGCGTACTGCCTCGTTTCCTAGCTATGAATTGGACGGACCCTTTTCAAGATTAGCTCAACAAATAATGGTTGATCAATATCAACAAATAAAGACTTGTTTAGGCAGGGATTTTTTATTTCAAAATAAGCATCCAAGAATTCGGGCGGCGCGCGGTTTTAATTTCTTGAAAAAAATGACGCTGGATGAATTTTTCGAACATTCGATGGAATTGAAAAAGACGACGGAAAATAAATAGTCTTCCTTTAAAATTATTAATTTTATTGAAAGTGACTGCATGAAAAAAACGCTATTAGGTACAATGATTATTTTTTTCTTTTCACTTCTGTTTTGTGCCGCACACACGCGCATTGCTGATATTCGTCAAGCGCCAAGGAAGTTTCATGATCAAACAGTAACCGTAAGCGGTACCATTTGCAATGTGATAACGTTGCCGGTTCTGGACGTCGGGATTTTCCAAATCGATGATGGAACAGGAAAAATTTGGGTCAAACCTAAGCATGAGGTTCCTTTTATGAATGAACATATCTCGGTGACCGGGACGATAAAAGTGGGCATTTCAATAGGAGGCAAAGATTTTGGCCTCATTTTGATTGAAGGTGATAATGAATTTTAAGTTTCACTCATAAAAGAGCGTTCTACTTTTTCAGCAATTCAGGTGCGGCTTTTTTCCATTGCGCCTAAAGCAATGGCATAAGCAAATGAGCTTGAAAGCTCGTTTCTCATTGGCTTGAGCGCGAGATAGAAAAATTTTTTGATTGACAATAATTGTTTTTATTATTACCTTTGCCTTGCTTAAAATTAGCGCTCCAAAATTTGTTAACTATTTTAAACCAGCTATTTAGTGTACAAAAAGAGGCAATTT
>CAZNDR010000329.1:0-5350 GCA_964571835.1 uncultured Cytophagia bacterium
GTCTTTTTTTGAAGCAACCAGAGAAGAGAAAAGATTTTTTAAATCCTCAATAGTATTCAATACGAAAATATTTTTTGTCAATCCTTATTTTGACAGAATTGGCTGGATTAGCCGGCTTAATTAATCAATAGCTGTGATGATTTCCTAGTATATGCTTACATTGCAATCTAAGAGGCCGATACGATCGCTCCAAACAATAGTATCGGCTATTTTTTTCGGCTATCAAATAAGCCTTGAGAAGCAATAATTGTTATTTGCTTCTGCCGCCACCGGCCATCAACACTTTCACGTACGGTCTGCCAAAACCGATTTCAGGACCGCCGCACATCGTTTCCATCTATTTTCTATCGTGAGTAATCAGCGTGAACTTGCATCCGCCTTGTTGACCCAGAACCAAACCGCGGACTCCTTCTTCATCCTCAACCATTTTTACAAAATAGTCTATTCCCCGCGACAAGTTAAGCACAAAGCCACCGTAAATCAGCTTGACGTTTCTTTTGGGATTTGTCAAAATATCGTCAAACGCTGGCGCACTGTTCTCGGCAATTTTTAAAGTAAGACCTGCTCCGGCGAAATCCAACAGCGGATAGACATTCAAATCTTTTCTTGAATAAATGTTGTAGCCAATATCAAACACGCCATAGCCGGCAGAAAAAGTACTCTTCAAAGAGCCCAGCGCCTTCTCGCTGCCAATCAACGTATGTTCCTGACCGCTGCCGACTTTCTTGGTGACATTTGGTGCTCAGAATAACGAAAAGAGCCTCAATAAAATTAAGAGAGAAAAGAGACTTGTCTGTTGGAGCGTTTTGATCATTACCTGTTCTGCTTTAAAAACTATCTTGTTTTTATTGATTTAAAAAACGACTGGTAGCAGTAATTTTTTTCGTCGTCACCACTTGTTTGTTCATTTTGTTTGTTTTGCATTTCAATGCTTGTCAAAATTTCTCCTTCTCTTTGGTTTAAATTTTTAAATGCTTTTACAGATAGACTTGGCGGTTTTTCGCTTGGTAGATTAATTAATCTTTTTGAACTAAAATATAATTTTTAATTTAATAAAGCAAGGCTTTTTTCATCCAACTCGACTATTCTTAGTTTTAATTTTAGCAGGAAGCAATGGTGCACACAAAATTCCTTTTTCCCTGCTTAGTTAAGCGCCAAGAAAAATCAAGTCTCATGAACGAAAAAAACTCGTCGCAGCAGCAGACTGGCATCTTAAAAAATGTAAGCTATCAACTCGCCATGCAACGGATCGATTTGACTTTTGGGCGATAGTGCTGTCTAACCAGCACCGCCAGTCAAAATAAAATCCAGAGTCAATTTATTGAAAAGCGGAAGTCCTAAAGCGTGAAAAGGGAGTCTGCCAAAATTATGTTCAATCAACAAAGCCGAAATCTTTTCGTTGGCAAATTCTTTGTTGCCTGCGGATCGAAACACGTCAAAACCGGAATAATCTGCTATGCTGCTGGCCAGGTCAAATTGACTTTTAGCATTGCAGCACATCATAATAATGCAAGAGTCGAAACACCACCTTGCTGCCATTCAATGTGGCTACTTGCCTCAGCTAATGGATATCCAGATTCTTTTCTCAAATAAGTTGTGATGGCATAGAGTATCTTGTCACTTATAATATGAATGACCAGTCAAAAAGCTGATTGGGCTAAGTCCCACGTGATTTCGGATTTCATAAGTTTCTCCGCCATAAATGGCAGAGTTATTCATAAGAATTGAATAGCTCCGTTCTTTAGAACGGAGATCTTTTAATTTCCCCACCAATTCTTTAGGCTTTAGCCCTTCATTTCATTTGGTTTTTTTTCAACTGGTTTTTCATATTTATAATGAATGTACATTATTTTGATCAGCTTATTTAGATTACTGGTAGGAAGATCCTGCAGAATGGTTATGCCCGGCACTTCCAAGTCCTATTGATGGCTTGCCTTTAGTTCCTGTGCCAAAAAATTTTAATGTGTTAGAAACTGAAGATTCTCATCCAGAAATCGTTTGGACCCACTATTATGTTCATGAATATAAGATTTATCGAAAGTTCAACAGCGGCTCTTGGACGAATATAGCGACAATCTCAGCTAATGTAACAGAGCCTTATATGAATTATGGTGTTAGTACTCCTGACACCAAAGGTCGTACGAGCTACTACAAAATGAGAAGTAAGGTATATAATACCTATTCAGACTATACTGATGAAAAAATTGCTAGGGATTTTCAAAAGCGTATGCTTCCAAAAAAATTAGTTGATGATAACATGAATGCATCACCACGGGAACAAAAATTTGAGTTGCAGGCAAACTATCCCAATCCCTTTAATTCCATAACTAACATTAAATTTCAATTACCTTACGAAATATAAGTGCCACTCAAAATATATAACCTCCATGGCCAAGATATTCGATTATTGATTAATCATAATATGACGTCAGGCAGGCAACAGGTGGAATGGGAGGGCACAGATTATTCGGGAAGAAAGGTTGCCAGTGGAATATACATCTATCAAATAATTGCTGGTGAGCTTAAACAGGCACGCAAAATGGCCCTTGCTTACTAATTTATAATTCTTCGTACAACTTAACCAGACCGAATTAATTAGGCTTGGCTGATAGGAGGGGTAAGGAAATTTGATTTACCCGGCGTAACAAAGGCAAGAGGGGCCATTTCTTTAGAAAGGACTCCTGCATCAGAAATTATTGACCGCTCACACTATTTTCAGCAATGAAGCCTGCTGCTATACCTCACTCTTCTATCTGCGGGCGGAATATATTTATAATGGTAAAATATAAAAAGTCATGTATTTGTCAAATCAAAATTTTTAATTTTTTTATCAGCCTCAGTTGATTATGTAAAAAATAATCAAAAATCTTACCAGCAAAATAAAAAGCCCTTGCAAATTAACTCCCAAGTTATTATCTTGTAGCGCATGATTTTTGAAAGCTTGAAATTAGCAGGCAAAGTTGTACTGGCGCCTATGGCTGGCGTTACCGATTCTGCCTTTCGAACCATCTGCCGTCAGATGGGAGCAGCCATGGTTTTTTCGGAAATGATTAGCGCTGATGGATTGTATCAAAAAAATCAGCGCACACGAGATTATCTATTCTTTCTTGATGAGGAGCGCCCGTTCGGATTTCAGCTTTTTGGCTCCGAGGCTGATATTATGGCAAAAGCTGTCGAAGTGATTGTACCTTTCAAGCCAGATTTTATCGACTTGAATTTTGGTTGTCCGGTTAAAAAGGTCGTCAAGTTAGGTGCGGGGGCAGCTTTATTAAAAGATATTCCCAGGCTTACCAAGATTACCACCAAGGTGGTAGCTAATTGCCCGATCCCGGTTTTTGCTAAAATAAGAAGCGGTTGGGAAGAACAAGACAAGGTAGCGTTGGAAGTCGCTACCATTTTGGAGCAATGCGGTGTCCAGGCCATCACCATTCATCCTCGCAGCCGGGCACAACAATTTAGAGGATTGTCGGATTGGCATATCATCGCCAAAATTAAGAAACAGGTCTCAATCCCGGTGATCGGCAGTGGTGACGTTAAATCGGCGGAGGAAACAAAAAAAATGATTGATCAGACCGGCTGCGATTTAGTGATGATTGGCAGAGCCTGTCTGGGCAATCCCTGGATATTTCGACAAGCCAATTATTTCTTGAAAACTGGTGAGCTTCTGCCCAATCCAGATTTTCAGGAAAAATTAAAAATAATTTTCAAGCATTTTGATGGCAAAATAAAAATTAACGGAACTCGAAAAGCGGTGTTCGAGATGCGCAAACACATCGCCTGGTACGTTAGAGGATTGCCGGCTTCGGCAAAATTAAAAGCCAATTTGTTCAAATTGACAGATGTGGAAGATATCAAAAATATGCTTTCTGACTATTTTCTGCAAATAGAAAGAGTATGAAAAAAGCCATGTTTACCTTTTGTGTGAAACGGTCGTTGATAAATGTGTGGCATCGCATGTTTGATAGCTAAAAGGCACCTTCGATAAAAAATTTTAACTAACAAAATAGATGAAATAATTATCGGAGGTTTTATGCATCGCACAAAAGCATTAATAATGGGTGCAGCAGGAAGAGATTTCCATAATTTCAATTTGAGATTTAGAGATAATGAACAGTTTGAAGTAGTCGCTTTTACCGCCACCCAAATTCCTGATATTGATGGACGAATCTATCCAGCAGCTTTAGCTGGAAAATTATATCCCCACGGCATTCCCATTCTTCCTGAAGATGATTTAGTTGCCTTAATTAAAAAACACCAAATAAAAAGCGTTGTCTTTTCTTACAGTGATGTTCCCTACGACTATGTCATGCACAAAGCCGCAGTGGTCAATGCCGCTGGTGCTGATTTTGTCTTGTTTGATGTCGAATCAACCAGTTTGAAAAGCAACGTGCCGGTTATTTCCATCTGCGCCGCGCGCACGGGTTGCGGCAAAAGCCAAACGACGCGCCGGGTGAGTGAAATATTGAGGTCGTTCGGCAAAAAAGTGGTAGCTATCAGGCATCCCATGCCATACGGCGACTTAGCAGCGCAAAAGGTGCAGCGCTTTGCCACTTATGAAGATTTAAATAAACACAAGTGCACCATCGAAGAACGCGAAGAATACGAGCCTCATATCAACTGTGGAGTAACTGTTTATGCTGGCGTGGATTATAGAGCAATCCTTGATCAGGCGGAGCACGAAGCAGATGTGATTCTCTGGGATGGCGGCAACAACGACACCACATTTTTCAAATCCGATCTCCATATTGTCGTTACTGATCCGCACCGGGCCGGCCATGAGACCACCTATTATCCTGGTGAAACAAATCTGCGCCTGGCTGATGTAGTCATTATCAATAAAATTGACACGGCTGATTACGCTGATATAGAATATTTACGGAAAAATATTCGGCTAATCAATCCAACCGCTATTATTATCGATGCTGCTTCGCCCATTGCCGTGGAAGAGCCGGCGTTAATTCGCGGCAAAAAAGCACTGGTGATCGAAGATGGACCAACTTTGACCCATGGCGAAATGACTTACGGCGCCGGTATTGTCGCCGCAGAAAAATTTGGCGCGGCAGAAATTGTCGATCCTCGTCCCTGGGTGGTGGGAAAAATTAGAGCGACTTATGAAAAATATCCCAAGATCGGCACCTTGCTGCCAGCTATGGGGTACGGCGATCAGCAGGTCAAAGATTTGGAAGCAACAATCAACCAGGTCGAATGTGATGTCGTTATCATCGGCACGCCGATCGATTTGAGAAAAATTATCAACATAAAAAAGCCAGCGGTGCGAGTTACTTATGAATTGCAAGAGATTGGCAAGCCTACTTTAATTGATGTATTGAAAAATTTCCATTAAATAATA
>CAZNDR010000330.1:0-5348 GCA_964571835.1 uncultured Cytophagia bacterium
GATATTCAGAATTTTTTGTCTCATTTTTTACCTTGAAAGATATTACCAAACAAGAATTAATCAGGCAAATGCTCGTCCGACCTTAACAGCGAGCTATAGACAATGAATTCCACCGTCGAATATAAATTATTTTTAATCTGACTAAGTAGTAATATTGGTCGCAGCAAAAAAGAAAAAAAACACTTGCATTATTCATAAAAAAAGTTATATTAATATCACTGAATAAAATGATCAAATTGTTGATAAAAATGATCAAATCAATAATTAATGAAGCCTAAAGACCGACAAGATCGCATTCTCAGTTTGCTTCGTTCTTACCATCGCCAATGGCAAGTCAAAGATTTGTCTGATGAATTTAAGGTGTCAGAACTTACCATAAGGCGCGATCTTAACGTTTTAAATTCCTCCCAAAAAGTTATCCGCACTCACGGCGGCTGTATTGCAGCTGGTGATGGTTCTTTTAATACAAACTATTACAAGCAATTCGAGCGCAATATTAGCATCAAAAAAGCTATCGGAAAAGAGGCAGTAAAATTTGTCAAACCGAATGACACGCTGCTTTTAGGCGATGGCTCGACAGCTTATCAATTTGCGGCTCATCTTAAAAATAGCGGACCAATTACGGTTTATACCAATTCCATTGCAGCTATACTGGAATTAAAGCAGTCGGAGAATATTCGCGTTTATGTTCTCGGAGGCGAATACGATCATGATTTGAATATGTTATTGCTCAAGGGAAGTTTATCCGATAGGATTCTGGAGACGCTACATTTTAATATTATCGTTATGGGAATTGCAGCAATAAATGAAGAAGGTTTTTGCCTGTCAGAAAATGAAGAAGTGGCGCGCACCAATCAAATTATTTTGCGCCGTGGCGATCGAAAAATTTTGCTGGCCGACCATAGCAAAGTCGGCGCGCCGACCGGCAATGTCATTTTTGGCAGCATTAGTGATTATGATCTATGGATCACTTCTAAAGGCATCGAGAAGGCTCTCCTGGAACGGTTTGCCAAAATGACTAAGATTAAAGAAATTGATGCCTTGGATGAAAACAATAGACAATAGCCGCAATGGAAATGACTGTTATCAATTCGATTTTGAATGCGGGAGAGGAGATTCGTAGTCAGAGCAGGGCAAAAATCTTAAACCAACAATGAATGGCCGAAAGCTAATCTCAAATTTCCTCTGCTTGGGAAAGAATTTAATGGGAAATAAATTATTTGTCCATCTCTTTTTCTTATTGGATCAATAACTTGTTGTTCGGCATCGAGCCGAGAAATTCAATTTTTGTTTCGTGACTCAGCAATAATTAAATTAAAATTTGTAAAATGAGGATATGACCATGAAAGTGATTCGACTGCTCTTCATCTTAGCAAATTGCCTATTGTTAGCCCTTCAGCTATCAGTTTTTGCCGGGACTACGGGAAAAATATCCGGCCGGGTGATTGATAAAGAATCGGGCGAGGGATTGCCCGGCGCTAATGTGATTGTTGCCGGCACAGCACTTGGTGCAGCAACAGACTTGGATGGCTATTACATCATCATCAATATTCCCCCAGGCGTATATAAGTTGACCTTTTCGGTTATCGGCTATCAGTTGGTGAATGTCGCCGGCATTAAAGTCAATGTCGATCGCACCACAACTCAGAATGTCGCTTTAGTGACGGAGGTACTTGCTGGCGACGAGGTCGTTATCGAAGCTGAACGTCCGTTGGTAGAAATGGATCGCACCAGTACGGCTTCTTATGTGGATGCTGAAACAATTCGCGATTTGCCAGTACAGGAAGTCAGCCAGATCATTCAATTGCAGGCTGGTGTGGTGACAGGTTCAGGAGGAGAAATGCATTTCCGCGGCGGGCGATCGCGTGAAGTGGCATATCTGGTTGATGGCGTCCCGGTGAGTGATGTTTTTTCTCAAGGAGGCGGCAGCACGCTGCATATCGAAAATTCTGTGGTGCAAGAACTTCAGGTGATTAGCGGCACCTTCAATGCAGAATATGGCTCAGCCCAATCAGGTGTCGTCAATGTGGTTACCAAAAACCCAGAAGAAAGATTCCACGGTGAGCTGCAATTTTTTTCCGGCGATCACGTAAGTTCGCATACTGAGCGTTTTTGGGGAATTGATCATATCAATCCGCTGGCAGAAAGTGACTTTCAAGCCACTTTTTCAGGACCAGTGCCGAGTATTAAAAAACTTGGTTTTTTTGGCACTGCCCGAGTGAACAAGAACGAAAGCCATCTATGGGGGGAACGGCGCTATACCGTCAGCGATGGCTTTTATATCGACGCCTATCGTAATTGGTTCACGGACCGTTATAGTGATGAAATATCCGAATTTGGCGAAATTCCCATTCCAGATTCATTAGTTACCGGCGATCGTCAACTTGTTCCGCTCTGGACCGGTTTATCCTATAGTTTCACTGGCAAATTGACCTACCTGCCGATGCCACAAATGAATTTGACCTACACCATGTTTTATAATCATGACGAAAGCACTAACCATGGCGACGGCAAACGCTATTCGCCTTTTGGTACGCCGACCAGTCATGGCAAATCTAATCACCATATCTTTTCCATCATGCACAATCCTGCCAAAAATGTATTTTATAATTTGCGCTTTTCTTATCAGTACAATAAGGGATGGTATTACTTATACGAGGATCCTTATGATCCGCATTATCAATCTATTGGCACCAGCGATCCAGTTACCGGCTTTGTCCAGGGAAGCCAGTCCTTTAGCCGAAGCAATAGCAGAAGACATGTCTATCTGTTCAACGGCGATTTCAACTGGCAAGTCGATCGCTTTAATTCCATCAAATTGGGATTTGAAGCTAAGTTTCATGACATCACATATGTCAATCAGCCTTTGACTTACACCAATGAAACGCGCAGCCGAATTTTCCCGGATGGAAAGGAATTGGAATTTGATGCTTACGTCGATACGATGCTGGCGTGGGGTGGCAAATCGATTCCTGAATTAAGATTGACTAATGACAATGATGCTTCTTATATCGTCAATCAATTAAAACCGCGAGAATATGCTGCTTTTATCCAAGACAAAATAGAAGTCGGTGAAATTATCTTAAATGCCGGAGTTCGGTTGGATGTTTTTGATACTCAGGGTTATACGTTAATCAACCGTCGACTCAAATTTTCAGAACTGATTCAAGCTTCCAATCGAGAACGGACACCAGTCAAATACCAGCTAAGTCCTCGCCTGGGGCTTTCCTTTCCCATTTCAACCCAGGGCGCATTTCATGTTTCCTACGGGCATTTTTTCCAGATGCCGTCTTTTTCTTTGTTGTTTGATGATCCAATCGATGAAACCCTGGCCAGAACTCACCTCGATGGCATTACCGTTGGTGAAACCAACCTTGATCCGGAGAAGACGATCTCGTATGAAATCGGCATCCAGCAGCAAGTGAACGAGGATTTTGGTGCTGATTTGACAGTGTTTTATAAAGATATCCGAAACCTGCTAGGTATTGAGCAGATAACCACCGCTGATGTCATCACTTACAATCGCTATGTAAATCGTGATTATGGCAATACAAAAGGTATTACCTTGGCGGTGGAAAAGCTTCGCACTGGGTTGATTTCGGGCGGAATTGATTATACTTATCAGGTCGCGCAAGGCAGCGCTTCTGATCCGAACTATTTGGCATTAATGGTGGTGTCGGAAAGGATGAGCGGTTCTACCGTCCAATATGTCGAGCGTCAGATTTTGCCACTGGATTGGGATCAGAGGCATACCGTCAATATGACACTCTCTTTTTCTAAAGCCAACGATTGGGCAGTAAGTTTTATCGGCAGTTGGGGCAGCGGATTGCCCTATTCTCCCAGCAGTCTGGAAGAACGACAATTGCCCGAAAGCGAATTTAAAAATTCAGCGCGCAAACCTGTGCGTTGGGATTTGGACATTAAAGCACATAAAAAGTTTAAACTGTTCGGTTTAGAATATAAAGCCTTTTTAAGGATTTACAACTTGTTCGATCATTTGAATGAATTAGCCGTTGACAGCGTTACTGGTCGTGCGACTAACATCGCCCGGCGTCCGCTTGATATGCAAATCCTCGAAAGAAGGTTAGAAACCGGCGGGCAATTTACACTTGAAGAAATGGACAGAAATCCGGGTTGGTTTTCATCACCACGTAAAGTGCAGATCGGACTGGCTGTTTCCTTTTAACATAGTTTTCAAGTGAGACGTGGTTAATTGACTTTGAATTTTTAACTTTGATTACCTACAGATTGGAAAAAAATATGCTGAGACAACAACTTAACATCTGGTTAATATTGCTTGTGTGTTTTATGTTCTTTAATATTCACCAGCTCTGTGCCGAAGACCCTGATTTGCGAGCTGCTGGCACTAAAGAGGAGGCAACAAAACTCAAACAATGGGAGTTGGGCGCTCCGCCGACCGAAACTATTAACCTGTTGCGAAAGATACAGGCTGAATTGGGAAATGAACAATATCTTCGTAAAGGTTTACACACGGCTAATTTGGTGGAAACTTCCTTTTTGAACCGAGGCCAGCTTTCTGATGGTTATCATGGAGAAAATTTTGAAATGATGTGGCCGCGCGGCTCTGGTGTGTCCTATGGATTTTTATTCGACTTTTTTGTCGCCGGCGAAGTGCTCACTGCGAGTGGGGATACGGTACACATTGTTTCCGACTGCTTTAAGCGCGGTGGTGTCGAGCAGGCGCCAGATGGCAGCCACTGGTGGTTTTGGGAGCCGTTGCCAGGCTATTTTAACGACCGACACATGAATACGGTGGAATATTACATTGGTGGCATCAGTGAGGATGTTGGCATTGATGGTATCCCCAATAGCCATGATAGCGGCGAAGGTAATGGACTGTTAGATTCTGGCGAAGATATGAATGGCAACAGCGTCTTAGATAAAAGCTTGATCAATGTGTTGGAATACCCGGCAATGAGTCACGCTCCTGAAACCTGGCCTGAATATTGGCCTCCACAGAGTTATCCCGGCGACGATCGTATGATTGGTGAGAAACGTCCCGGCGCTCGAGCCGGTAGATGGAATGGCGAGTTTGGCGCTTACGTCAGAGGCGATCAGGAATCTTATTATGTCATGGATGATCGGGAAAATGACGAATACAATTACTATCCCTTTACTGATAGTCTCAGCATGCTTCCTTATCCCAAAGGTCGCCGTGGCCTTGGCTTAACGGTTGAAGTGAGAAATTATCAGTGGACGCATCCGCTGGCAGAAGATATTTTGATCAGCCGATATAACATCATCAATTATGGTAAACAAATCGAACGCGCTATTGTCGGCATGTACTCTGATGTTGATGTCGGAAACACGCTGGGTAATGATGATGC
>CAZNDR010000331.1:0-5339 GCA_964571835.1 uncultured Cytophagia bacterium
CTATACAGTAGATGCTAAAGAGGCCAAAATTCCATAAAAATATTTTTAACTGTTGCTTTAAAAAGAATATTTTTTTATAATAATTGGCCAGTTTTCCGAAGGAAAATTTTAGAGAATGAAAAATGGGTTTGTTTAGACAGAATAAAAATGATCTTTCCGATTCTGAATTAATCCGAAAATTTCGCGAGGAAGACAATATCTCTTGCTTTGAAAAATTGTTCGTGCGTTACAGCCATCTTATTTTTTGTGTTTGTTTGAAATATTTGAAAAATGTGGAAGAAAGCAAAGATACCACGATGGAAATTTTTGAGAAAATTTTTGCCGACCTCAAAAAATTTGAAGTTGCCAACTTTAAAGGCTGGCTTTATGCCATTACCAGAAATTGCTGCCATTACAAAATCAGAAAAAAAATTGTCACCTGTGTTCTTGATGCTGCAATTGAAAAAAATCAAACAATGTTTATGGAATTTTCAGCTTTTGACACTCTTATAAATGAACGTGAATTCCAAATGCAGCAATTGGAAAAAGCCTTTGCTAAGCTAAAAGAAAATCAACAAAGTTGTCTGCGTTTATTTTTTTATGAAAAAAAAAGTTATATTCAGATTTCAGAAGAGACCGGTTATACCGAAGCTCAAGTTAAAAGTTATATTCAAAATGGGAAACGCAATTTAAAAAATTATTTGATACAGCATGAGGCATTTAAAAATGATCCATAAATTAAGCATTTCTTACAACCCTAGCAATTCGGAAAATCCTTTGGCATCTTGTTTAACGTTCGACCAGCTTATAGGCATTAGGGAGAATAAATTATCTCTCAATGAGCACGTCAAATTAAAACAACATCTGGCTCACTGTACGCTCTGCCAGGAGGCGCTTGACGGACTCAATTGCGCGGCTGATACCTGCCAGATTAGAAAAAATGTTCACGTTGTCAATAAATCAATCCATAATCAATTGAATAAAACAATTGCTAATCGAATCCACTTAATAAGATACTACGCCGCCGCGGCATTGCTTATCGTTTTGTTAATTTCAACATTTCAGAGGTTGTCGCGACAGCCGGCGAACGAAAAATTATTTTCAGAATACTTTGCTCCTTATCCCAACACAGTTCCGCTGGTGCGAGGAGGCGAGACATCAACTGCGCTGGAACCAGCTCTGGCTCAATACGAATTGGGCCATTATAACGTGGCAACAGCTTTGCTGAACACAATTATGGCCTCACAACCGGATAATTTAATTGCCCGTTTTTATTTGGGAATATGTTTGTTAGAAATGAAAGATACGGATAAGGCAATTCAACAATTTGATATTATACTGAAAAATGAAAATTTTGAGTTGACGCCACAGGCTAAATGGTACGTCGCCCTATCGCACATCAAAAACAAGAATATAGAAATTGCGAAACAGATCTTGAATCAAATCGTTAATAAAGGAGAATTTGAATATGACCGAAGCCGTGATCTATTAAAAAAAATCAATTCTCTTCAATGAAAAAAAATTCTTATGAATTAAATTTCTGCCTCATTTTTTATTTTCTTTTCTGCATAGCCAGCTCTCCCGCGGTGGTAGGTTTTGAATCTTTCTCGGCCGACACCATTGAAAAAAAAATGAATGATCTTCCCTGGTCTGAACGGGAGATTCAGTATTGCCAGCATCTTTTCCACGCTAAATCATTTCTTCATCAACACGCTAACCTGACAAACTTTAAACGCTATGCCCCTAAGACGAAAATCATCCACTTCGCTACCCATGCCTTTATTAGCGATGAGAATCCATTGAATTCAGCGCTTTTATTTTCTCAATCCGGTTTGTCCTCCAACATTGAAAGACTGACGACTTATGATCTGTTTAATATGAATCTCAATGCCAATTTAGCAGTATTGAGCGCCTGTAATACCGGCGTCGGAAAACTCGTGCGCGGGGAAGGAATTGTCAGCTTAGCGCGGGGATTTCAATATGCTGGCTGCGACAATGTCATCATGAGCTTATGGCAAGTTGACGATAAAACAACAACCGAAATTATGACCCATTTCTACCAATTTCTTCGCCGGGGATTGGGAAAGGGCGAAGCGTTGCGCCAGGCAAAATTGAAATATTTGCAAAACGCTGAAGAAGTCAAAACTTATCCATTTTATTGGGCTGGTTTTATGCTCGTCGGGGACGATGAACCGATTACGTTTTCCCATCGCCAAGTTAATTATCGTTGGCTGCTGGTGACGAGTTCTGTTGTGTTGCTATTTGCTCTAATCATCTTTATCCAACGACGCCAAACATTTTTGGGGAGAAGAATCATATTATCTTTCAAAAAATATTTTTTTGTTATTATTATTTTCTCACTTGTTGTTTTTTCGTTTTTGTTTTATTGTCATAAATCAAAACCAACTGCCTCAGAATCAGAAAGCGACGCCTTAGCCACTGCACATAACTATATTTCGAGAGCGGAAAATTATTTTCAACAAGCCTATTTTGATACCTCCCTTTTTTATTATGACAAAGCCAGCAAAATTTTTTTGCTAAAGCAGGATTGGCAAAACTATGTCTCCTGTCTTAATGGCATTGCTAATAATTTGATCAAGCAAGCCTGCTTCGATAGTGCTGAAAAAGTGCTATTGAACGCTCAACAATTTATCAGCGAAAAACTGGACAGTACTAACATCGAACAAGCGGCTTGGTTTAATCAGATGGGATCTGTCTTTCGCTTTCGAGGAAATTTCCCTCTTGCCTTGTTTTATTTTCAAAAAGCCTTGTCCATCATGACTCGTTTTCATTCTTACCATGAATCGCTTATTGCAGAAATCTACCAAAACCTGAGCATTGTGGATTATTATCTTGGCCATCTGGACCAGGCGATGATGCAAAATGACTCATCTTTTGCCATACGTAAAACCCTTTTCGGCGAAAATCACTTTGAAACCGCTAAGAACTTTAGCCTCACCGGTCTTATCTCTTTAGCTCAAGGCGAAATGAAAAAAGCGCTTGAAAATTATCAACGAGCGCTGTCCATTCAAACAAAGACGCTAAGATCATCTCATCCAGACATCGGCAAAAGCTTCCTCAACCTCGGTGTTGTTTTTTATCGCCAAGGCGATTATGAAAACGCCCTCAATTATTATCAGAAATCCCTGCAGATTCTCTTGAAAAACAGCGGTGAAAATAATCTATCCGTTGCCGGGGCTTACATGAATCTTGGGGCTGTTTCCGATAACAGGGGTGATTTTGAAGCAGCGCTAAGCTATTATTTTAAAGCTGAATCAATTATGAACAACATTGGCTTGAATGAGCATGTGCTGGTTGCCGATCTTTACAATAATATTGGAATTGCTTATAAAAATCAACGCGAGAACGAGAAGGCGTTACATTATTATCAAAAATCAATGGAACTTTACTCAGATACGGTAGGCAAGAATCATCCCAAAGTAGCCAATCTATTCTTAAATATTAGCATTCTTTATTCAGCAATGAAAAATCATCCTCAAGCTATTGCTCATTTTGAAAAAGCGTTATCACTAGGGCGTCAGATTTTCGAAAAGGACAATCCCCATTTTGCGCTTACCTTCTTAAATATGGGCCTCGAATTTTTGCGCGCTGAAAATTATCGCCGTGCACTTCATTTTTTTAATGAGGCAATTCGCCGCGCGAGCAAAACTTTTGGCACGCGACATCCGATTCTTTCCGAAGCCTATCAAGGAATTGGTCAGCTATATGTTCAGCAAAAAAAATATTCTCAAGCACTGGCTTATTTCCAGCGCGCCATAATCGCTTTAGCGCTAAATTTTGATAGCCGGAATATTTATTCCAATCCGCAGCTAACAAACATTAGCGACGAAGTGCGATTGACGAACGCACTTTTTGCCAAAGCTCGTGCGCTTCATGATTTATTTGCAATGAACACTCATAATTTGTGCGATTTAAAGTCCTCTGTCAATACCTACGAGTTGACGATAGATCTGATAAATAAAATAAGCAATTCTTACTTGTCTGAAACGACAAAATTTTTTTTCAGTGATACTGTTCATTCTATCTTTAAGCAGGCCGTGGCAGCAGCGGCTGAACTTTATTTTGTTAGCCAAAACGAAACTTACAAAGAGCTTGCCTTTGTTTTTGTCGAGAAAAGCAAAGCCGCTTTGCTAAGACAAGTGCTGCTCGACAAAAGGGCAAAACAATTCGCTCACATTCCCGACAGCTTGCTGCAACAGGAAAATCAATTTAAAATTGAGATTGCTTTCTGCCGAAATCAATTATTTGAAACGCTGCGAAAGGACAAGCAAGCCGAGAATGTCCTTGCAATCAGTTGGCGCAATAAGCTTTTTTCTGCCGAGCGAAACTATGAAACTCTTATCAGCCAATTAAAAGCCAATTATCCCAATTATTATCATTTAAAATTTGAATCCGACATCCCTTCGGTAGCCGAGCTCCAACGCCGGCTACAAACCGATGGTTCAACTTTGATAGATTATTTTTATGATGAGCATGTGTTGTACATCTTTACCGTTGCCAAACAAAATTTCGAACTCCGGAAAGTAATGCTTGATTCGCCTTTAGATGACAACATCTCGGGGCTAAGAAAATGCTTGATTGACCGCGATTCACAAAAATATTTTTTCTTTGCTAAAGAACTGTACAATAAATTAATAGCACCAATCAAAGAAAATATTAAAGACAAAAAAATTATTATTCTTCCAGACGGCAAGCTCGGCTATCTCCCCTTTGAAACTCTGATAAGTCATTATTCCGATACCACAAATTACCGAGCGGCGCTTTACCTTCTACAAGATCTTCAAATTCGGTATGCCTACTCTGTTACTCAGCTTTTTGAAAACAACACTTGTGAACCATCAAGAAAAAAGCTCGATTTTGTCGGGTTTGCTCCAGTCAACTTTCATTGAAGTTTCATCCCTTTATCAAGCACCCTAATTTCAAAAAAAAATATCTGAAGATAGCCAGCTTTTCTCTTGCGGAAAAGCCAACAATATTTTTCTTGACATTATTCATGTTATTGTCTATATTGTTTGCCATTAATTGAATATCGCTTCGCTTCAGCTAGGCTGATGAAAGAGTCCACTTTCTTCGGAAAAAATATTAACAAAAGATAAAACTATTTTGTTGGTGAACAATTTCTTTGATAATGAAATACGTTATTTCTATTCTGATTTATCTCATCGGCGTTACTGTCTTTATTATTATTGGAATCACTACCATCATTTGTACCTATTTATTTAAGCCGCCGAAGTACGATAACTTTGTAAAATTTCTTTGTCGTCTGCTCCTTTGCTGTATGTTTCTTCGCATCAAAGTCAGTGGGCGGGAAAAATTCGATCATCAGAAAGCATATATTT
>CAZNDR010000332.1:0-5273 GCA_964571835.1 uncultured Cytophagia bacterium
CTTCAAGTTTTCGATGATCTTTGCCATCATCCTGAATCCGGGGTGAAGGCTGTACAATCCTTTAATGTTAGCCACGTTCTTGGGATCTCCAGGTGGTAATAAAAAAAATTATGCTTGTTTTATTTTCTTTTCGACCTGATAATCTTTCATGCTGAACAGTTGCAGCTTTCAATCCAAATCTGTTCCAATATGTCCTCGTCTTTAGCGTGATCATAATTTGGATTTTCTTTTGGCGTTGAAGTTTCTAAAAGGCTAAAAGAAAATTTTCTTCATTAAGTTTCCGCAGTCATTCAACAAGTTATTTTTCCTATATAAGCCAAATTATAATTCGCATTTTTGGCGATTGAGTAATTCTTAAAGATTGAAACTGCTGCCGAGAAAAACTTTTCTAATGATCTTTTTTTAAGGTGAACCATTCCTGCTAATTTGTTTCTTCGCAGATACTGTTTTTTGAGTTGTTTTTTCCATTAAGCTGCTTTTAAATAATTCAAAACAAAGCTATCGATCCTAAACATACGAACTAAAGATCATAAAATCAATAAAATTTTATTCTCCTCACTACAATATCTTAAGAGTGAAAGCAGTTGAAGCGGATTCATGGCTATTATACGGATAACCACTGGTGAGGGATGTTTTCTCTAAATATAATTTGCAACTATTCAGCTTGGTTTTTTGCCACCAAGATCGCGCCTATTGGCACATTCGCCTTTCGGCGAATACCGAGCTACGACACTTCGCCCAAAAAACAATTATCTTTCCCAACTCATCATTTTTCAAGTTAAATTATAAAGGAAAGTCTGCAGCCTCTGCTAAAGGCAATTTTATTCAGTTATTGTTTTTGTGATTCTTAATGCCTTCGAGTTTTCTTGGCTGAATAGCTACCATTATTTTTTTAGCAAAAAAACAACTTGAATATTAAAGATAATTATTTTAATTTTGTCCAATTGAAAAATTAGCATATCACATTTAAAGCGACAGACGAGAGAGAAAATGGCTGAGCGGAAAAAAATTCGGTTGTGGTTTTTATTTTTTATGTTAGTATTATTGATTATCGGTTGTTTTAAAACCAAATCAAGTGATCAAAACAAGGTAAATGAAATAATCGAGCAAGTGAAATTAAAGTATTGTCCGGATAAAAGGATTTCTGTCTTTGAAATCAATCCGAGATTTGAGAAGAATAAAGTAATATTGAAAGGTGAGGTTCTTTCTTTGGAAGCAAAACACGAATTGACGTCGCGCTTACAAACAGAAGTGAGGCGGCAGCTTGAAGACAGTTTAGTTTTGTTGCCGGATAAAAAATTGAGATACAATTTTTTCGGCGTGGTCAGGGTGAGCGTGGCACAAGCGCACAAAAAGCCGGATGAGTCTTCTGAAATAGTTACCCAGGAGATAATGGGGGCAGAAGTGCGGCTGTTGAAAAAAAAGAGCTACTGGTACTATTGCCAATTTGATGATAACTATCTGGGGTGGCTGATGGAAAGCGCTGTGGTTAGCGGAGACAAAGATTTTATTGATCGATGGCGAGAAAAGAAAAAGCTGGTCGTCACAGCAAATTATGGGCAAATTTGGGAACAGCCGTTTGACGAGGATACCTTGCCAGTGAGCGATGTGGTGCTGGGAAATAAATTTGTTGAGTTGGGTAGAGAGAGGAATTGGATCCAGCTTCAATTGCCCGATGGACGAGAAGGATACATTGAGGCGAAGTTAGTGATGGATGAGGAAAAATTTAATAACCAAAAAATAGTCACGCCCGAAAATCTGGTCAGGCGCGCTTATTCATTTTTGGGAATTCCTTATTTTTGGGGAGGAAAATCAACCAAAGGCTTTGATTGCTCCGGCTTCACGCAAACGGTTTATAAGTTGAATGGTATTCAACTTCCCAGAGATGCAAATATGCAGGTTAAAGCGGGCAAACATATTTCGCTTGACGATAATTTGAAAAATCTTCAAACGGGCGATCTGGTTTTCTTTGGCAAAGACATAGATCATATTTTTCATGTTGGCATGTATCTTTTCGATGGCAAGTTTATTCATTCAGATGGAATGGTTCATATCGATAGCTTTAATCCAGAAGAAAAAAACTATAACGACTATCGGCGGAAAGGTCTGCAAGCTGCGCGACGTATTTTGCCGAATTGAGTAGATCAACGATGAATGAAGCTTGATTTTAATTAAATCCGGAGGATAAATGTTAGCCTACAAAGTCAGAGATTTGCATTTGATTCACACCTGGACCATTGCTCGCGGTTCATCAACTATGAAACACAACGTATTCGTTCAGTTGACAAAAGACGGGATTACCGGAATTGGCGAAGCGGCGCCGAACATTCGCTACAACGAAACGGCTGAATCGACAGTGGAAGTGATCGAGCAAGCAAAACCATTATTTGAAAAATTCGATTGGTGGAATTTTGTTGATCTGGGCTACGCGATTCGGGAACTGGCTTCGGAGCAAACAGCCGCCAAATGCGCCCTGGATATTGCGCTAATGGATTGGGTGACTAAAAGTTTGAAAGTGCCCATGTACAAATATTTTGGATTGGATAAAACAAAAGCGCCATTAACTTCTTTCAGCATCGGCATTGACAGCCTTGAAATGATGCAGAAAAAAATTCGCGAGGCAGAGCCATATCCAATTTTGAAAATAAAATTGGGAACTGAAAATGATGAAGAAATTATGAAGGCGGTCCGCCAGGAGACTCAAAAAATTGTTCGCGTTGATGCCAACGAAGGCTGGAAAGATAAACACGAGGCATTAGAAAAAATCAAGTGGCTGGAAAAAAGTGGCGTGGAATTTGTTGAGCAGCCGATGCCAGCAGAGATGTTTGATGAGATGCACTGGTTGCGTCAACGGGTAGCTCTCCCGATTATCGCTGATGAAGCGGTGAAAAGCGCCTCAGATATTCCCAAATTAGCGGCAGCGTACCACGGCATCAATATTAAATTAATGAAAAGCGGTGGTATTCAAGAGGCACTACGCATGATCTGGATGGCGCGCTCGTTAGGAATGAAAATTATGTTAGGCTGTATGGTGGAAAGCAGTTGCGCTATGGCTGCTGCTGCGCATATCAGTCCACTGGCTGATTATGCAGACCTGGACGGAAATTTACTGATAAGCGACGATCCGTTCAGCGCTGTCAAAGTGGAAAAGGGAAAAATGATATTGCCAGAAGCGCCGGGGCTTGGTTTGAGAGGTGAGTTTTAGTCAGGCTGCCTTAGAAAATTTTTATTAAATCGACCAAAGCACGAACAGTGGTCATTTTTACCGGGCAAATAAAGACAGCCGTCTGGCAGCATCATAATTTTTGTGCCAACACGACGCTTGTTTTTAAAGCTTTGACAACACCTTGTTGATAATGGATTGCCTCTAAATAGATAATATAAATTCCCATACGACAGATATTGCTATCTTTATCCCGGCCATCCCAAATGATAGAATTGCTTACGCCGGAAGTTTGATTATTAACTAACAGCCTAATCAGCCGGCCGCGCACATCATAGATTTTCACCTGAACCTGAGAAAGATTAAAGGGCAAATTATAGCTGATGATGGTCACATCATCCATGCCATCGTTGTTGGGTGAAAAGGGATTGGGCGAAACTGAAAGAGCTGCTTGCGCTGGCAACACTTCGACAAAAATGCTGTTCGGCCCACCCGGAGTTCCTCCAGTCAAGGCTACGCAGGAGTGCCAATTGTTGGCATCATTGGATGCTAAGCTTGGATTGATACGCTCCAAAGAGACGCCAATATCTCCGCCCCAGTTTTCAAAATAATAAACCTGATCGATGATGTTTTTATTTTGATCAAATAGAAACAGGTGATCGTTGCTATTATTTAACGATGGCCAGGGTGAGAGCACAATTGCCTTATCAGGCGGGAAAGTGAAAAATTCTAAAATGGAAGAGTCTTCTGTCACGATGGCAAAGGAGCCGGCCGGCAGAGAAAAATGCCCAGCAGAAACTGTTGTTTTTGAACTGGAGTCGCTATCAGCAACTGACCAGTGCTGCAGATCAACCTCCGTCTCCGAGCAATTAAAAAGCTCGAACCATTCTGGTTGCCTGGTCTGGGGTGAGTACATTATTTCGTTAATAACCACCACGTTTTCTGGGAAGCCGATGCTGAGCGTACCAATTAATGAATCGTTAGCAGCATTGGTGTCTGAAGGTGAAAGTAGTTTTATTAGCAGTGGAAAAATGCCGGAACGCTCAGCGAAAAAAGAGATTTTGACAATAACGGAATCGCTCGAATTAACAATGTGGTTGGTTGAAAAAGTATCACCAATTTGCTCATAGCTCTGAAAAAAAGTATCGTGATTAGAATCTACAAAAGCAAGCAATTGAAAACCTGACATCGAATTTCTGCCAACATTTTGAACGACCGCTAAGATAGAAATTTCATCATTTCTCAGTGGTTTCACAGGCAAGCTGGTGATCGATAGCAATGCCAGATCATTGTCTGATGGCGTGAGACTATTAATTGCTCCCGGCGTACCGTTAATGGTACGGCTGTTGCCCCAGTTTTCAGCGACATCATTAGTGATGAGAAAAATTTTTTCATCGGAAAATCCCGGCTCATTGTCTAGTGAGTATAGATAGCGAGCAATCGTATCGCTTGAGGTAGAGATCAGAATCACCGGTTCTGCTGAACTATTGGATAAACCAGATGAGCCAAAGGTACTATTATCTATGGTCAAGATTAACGAACTCTGCGGGATTAATGCATTATATAAAGTGGAATTTTCAAAATAGCCAGGATCGAGTATCAAACCAAATTGTAGCGGATTTAATTTTGTTCCCTGTTTATGAGAAATAATGTGATCGCTACCAGAACCGTCACTAATTTGCCAGTTTGCCAGGTCAACAGTATCCGTTCGACTGGCATTGTAAATCTCAATGAATTCATCGTAGTTTTCATTGCCAATGGGATCGAACATAATCTCGGTGAGGATGATTTGGGAATGGCATTTATTAGGACACAATAAAAGATTCAAAAAAGGAACGACAAAGAGCGCAGAAAGAGTTAATGTGAATCTATATTTTGTTAACAACAAATTGGTACTCAAAAATTAAATGATTTTTTCAACAGATCAATTTTCCAAAGAGGCTGAGCCAATTTGGCGCCGCTCCATAATGATAAAAATACTTATTGATTGCCGTCAGGTGAAAGTGGCAATTGATAGATCGAAATTCAGAACTAATGAATTTTGGAAATATGGTATTGGATAATTTTTGAACAAATGACAGATAAAAAATAGAAAAGATAGACTTAATAT
>CAZNDR010000333.1:0-5252 GCA_964571835.1 uncultured Cytophagia bacterium
TACCATATTTATCCATTCTTCGGTACAAAGATGTTCGGGTCAAACCCAACTCGTATGCGGCTTTGGTGATGTTGCCATTGCATTTGCTCAGTGCTTTTCTAATAATAATTTTTTCTGCCTCTTCCAGATTATAATTTTCAACGAAAATGCCCTCGTCGCGCGCTTCACGAGCGGTCAGGATAAAATGTGCCGGCTGCAAAATTTCATCGTCAGTCATGATGACAGTCCTTTCGATCGCATGCTGAAATTCTCGGATATTGCCAGGCCAGTGATAATTTTCTAATTTCTTTAGTGTCGCTGCAGAAAGTCGTTTGATGGGCACATTATATTTTTTGCAATATAATTTTAAGAAATGATAAGCTAACACGGGAATATCTTCCAATCGTTCGCGCAGCGGAGGCAATATTATTTCTACAGTATTTATTCGATACAACAAATCCTGACGAAATTTTTTCTTTTCTGCTAAATCATAAATTGGCTGATTGGTGGCACAGATCAAACGGATATCGATGGGAATCGGCTTATTTGATCCGAGATGAAAAATTTCGCGATTTTGCAAGGCAGTCAACAATTTTGCTTGCAGCGGCAGAGACAGATTGCCAATTTCATCGAGAAATAACGTACCGCCTGAAGCAATTTCAAAGCGGCCAGCACGATTTTCTTTAGCATCGGTGAAAGCACCTTTATTATGTCCGAACAGCTCGCTTTCAAACAGTGTGTCAGTGAGCGCACCCATATCTACGCTGATAAATACTTCTTTAGCGCGCAACGACTGCCGGTGCAGCTCTCTGGCGACTAGCTCTTTGCCAGTTCCATTCTCTCCCAAAATTAAGATGTTGGCATCGGTTCGAGCAATTTTAACAATGGTGCTGAAGATCTGCTGCATTTTAGTCGAGACACCAATGAAATCTTTGAATGGCTTGTCCAAATCGTCGATCAATTGCTGTTGACGTTGCCGCAAATTATCGACTTCGGTCCGCGATCGCTTTAGATGAATTGCGGCAGTTACGGTGGCCAGCAGTTTTTCATTCTGCCAGGGCTTGAGAATAAAATCACAAGCGCCTTGTTTAATCGCTTTGACAGACATTTCAATATCACCGTAAGCAGTAATAATAACTACAATCAGTGAAGGATCAATTTCTAAAATTTTGTTCAGCCAAAAAAATCCTTCGTTGCCGCTAGTTGCGTCATGTGTAAAATTCATGTCCAAAAGGATGACATCATAATTTTCATTTTTCAGCAGAGTCGGCAGGGCATGGGGATCTTTTTCGGTATGAACCAATTCGACATGGCGTTTGAGAAAAAGCTTCGCAGCCTGTAATACATCGTGATCGTCATCAAGAACCAAAATTTTGCCATCTTTTTTTGTCATAAATAAGCGTGTGCCTCATTTAGCCTCGAAAATTTAAAAAGCCTTTTTTGATCCGGTGTGATTTTTTTCTCTATATAACATTTTTCATGAGAAAAATCAAGCCCTTTCTTTGAAGATAAAAAATTTGATCTCAGAATTTTCAAATTTTGTACCAAACTTAGCTGGCCTCAATGTAGTAGCAAAAGAATGGTTTGGTCTGCTTTCTTCGCTCCCGGTTAGACAGAATTGTTCGTTATCGTACATTTAGTGTAATGAAAACGGATATTTTTAGAAGCGAAAAAATGCATAACTTACTAAAAAACACTACTGGCACAAAAGTTGAGTCAATAAGGTGGGGACTTTAAGTCAAATTTTTAACTCAACTATTTATAGCAGAGAACTGAATGGATCGCCCGTTAAAAAAAAAGAAATGGACGCTAAAAAAAATATCTGGATTAGTGCTTATTTTGATGATTTTATGGTCAATCTTTTATTTAATATTCTTTAGCGACAAAAGCTCCAGACTCAATGTGAAAAAAGAGCGACTCACTATTTCAACAGTGATTAAAGGACCTTTTAAAGAGTTCATCCCCGTCATTGGGACAGTAGTTCCAATTCAGACGATCTACCTCGATGCAGTGGAAGGAGGCAGGGTAGAAAAACGTTTTGTTGAAGCTGGCACTTTTGTAGAAAAAGACACCAAAATTCTACAATTGGGAAATACCGACTTATTATTAAATATCATGTTTCGTGAGGCTGAATTTTTTGAACAAAGTAACAATTTGAGAACGACCAGATTACTGATGGAACAAAACCGTCTCAACCTCAAATCCCAGCTTAATAATCTGAATTATCAAGTATTGCGTTTTGAGCGTCAACAAAAGCGCAATGAGGAATTGCTGAAGAAAAACTTAATTTCTCAGAAAGAATTTGAAGATACCGATGATCAATATAATTTTTATTTAACAAGCAAAGAACTGGCAATTGAGACCTACCGACAGGATTCGCTGTTTCGTCAGGTACAGATCGAACAATTGGAAGCTAACTTAACCCGTATGCAATCAAATCTGGAAGTCGTAAAACAAAAATTAGAAAGCCTGGTAATCAAAGCACCCATTGCCGGTCATCTTACCTCGCTCAATGCGGAAGTGGGACAGACAAAAATGCCCGGCGACCAGATTGGCAAGATCGATGTACTCGATAGCTTCAAGGTTCGGGTCGAAATTGATGAGCATTATATCGCGCGAATTGAAAAGGACCAATTTGGCAGCTTTGATTTTGCCAATAATACTTACAAATTAAAAGTTCACCGAATTTACTTGGAAGTGACCAATGGCAGATTTGAAGCTGATATGGTTTTTGAGGGAAAAACGCCGCTAGATATTCGCCGCGGCATGTCGCTTCACATTCGTTTGGATCTGGGAGATTTGACTGAAGCGATCCTGTTGCCAGTTGGTGCTTTTTATCAACAGACTGGGGGACAATGGATTTATATTTTAGACAAATCCGAATGTTTTGCAACCAAAAGAAATATCCGCATCAACCGCTCCAATATTGACTATTATGAAATCGTCGCTGGCTTGCAGCCCGGTGAAAAAGTGATTACGTCTTCTTATGATAATTTTGGAGACAAGGATAAGCTGATTTTCAAGTGAAAAGTCAAACGTGAAACGTCAAACGTGAAATGTAAAAGTAACTAACAACCGTTATCGTTATGAAACATTACACAATACAATAGAAGGGCAATGGAGTGTTGAATTTAAACCATAAGAATTTGAGCGTCTGGAAATTGGCGATGGAACTGGTGACAAAAATTTATCAAATGACAAATAGCTTTCCTAAAGGAGAAATGTATAGCATAACATCTCAAATTAGAAGGGCAGCGATTTCTGTACCTTCTAATATCGCAGAGGGAGCCTCCCGTAGTTCAGCATAAGACAGAAAACGTTTCTTTGAAAACTCATGCTCTTCATTAGTAGAAATCGATACGCAAATTGAAATTTCTTTGAGGTTGAATTATTGTTCACAGAGCGATTTGACTGAACTATCTGAACAGATGAATCACCTTTTCGCTTCTCTGTCAAAATTAATTTCCAAAACGCATTGATTAAAGGAAGTCAAATGAAAAGAACTCGTAAGCTGGTGGTTTAAAAATCATCAAGTGTTTCACGTTTGACTTTTCACTTTTCACATGACAACCATAATTTTCAATAACAAACAAAGAAAAATTGCAAACAGGAGAAACAATGATCCAAACCAAAAACTTGAAAAAAATCTACACCACCGAAGAGGTGGAGACGACGGCATTAAATAATGTGAATCTAGGAGTGAAACAGGGCGAGTTCGTTGCGATTATGGGACCTTCGGGCTGCGGGAAATCAACTTTATTAAATTTAATTGGCATGCTGGATAATCCTTCAGATGGGGAATATTATTTTCTTGACGAGGAAGTCTCAAAATATAAAGAGCGGCAGCGGGCAAATTTGAGAAAAAATAATATCGGATTTGTGTTTCAGAGTTTTAATCTGATTGATGAGCTAACTGTTTATGAAAATATTGAATTGCCTCTGCTGTATTTAAAAAGATCTTCTTCGGAGAGAAAAAAGCTGGTGAACAATGTCATGGAACGAATGCAGATTATGCATCGCCGCAATCATTTTCCGCAGCAGCTTTCCGGCGGGCAGCAACAGCGAGTGGCAGTCGGCAGGGCAGTAGTCTCTGAACCAAAATTGATCTTGGCAGACGAGCCAACCGGAAATCTCGATTCTGCCCATGGCGATGAAGTGATGAAATTATTAGCTGAGCTTCACGAGGAGGGGACTACAATTATTATGGTGACGCACTCGCCAGCTTATGCAGAATTTGCTCATCGGACGATTCATCTGTTTGATGGGCATATTGTGACGGAAAATCTGAAAGAAAGATTCCGTGTTTGATTTTGCTAATCGGTTGGCGAAAATTTTTATGGCACGAGTCGCAAACCTTGTTTAGAATTATGCTGAGAAATTTGCTATACTCGCTAATTGATATTTCAAATTTGGTTCGTAGCAGGGCTTGCACTACGCTGATTTTTCTATGGAAGCAAGATGAATTGACCATTGATCGTTTTTATAAAACCGTAAACTGAATTTATCGGATCGTTTCTAAATATTATAGATCAACTTCTATCTATGTGCCTAACCCACAGTCAGCATTTTAAAGATCTGAAATTCCGGAAATCGCAGAGCCCGGGCTGAGAGTTTTAGTATGACCTGTCATAAAATGAGGAAAATATATCATGAGTGCGCCGAGCTAAGCTCATGTTTTCCAGTTGGTGAAAATCCAATCAGAGGCAAAGGTTAGCCACCTCCTCAGAACCAAACTTTGCACCCAGCTTGGCAACGAGCTGTCGTGAAGCCAAAGGGAGGGGATATCAGGCCGCAACGAAAGTGAAGGGATTGAGCACCGAAATTATCCTCGTGTTGGAGGCCGACGCTGTTCATGAATGCGAAAGGCAACATTCTTATATCTGTTATGGGCGAGGCTATGAGAACCCAACGGTGTCTGAGACCGCAGCATGGTATCAAAAGGAAAACATGGGAACTCGGGAGACCCATAGCACTCCTCAAGGGTATGAGCCACCAAGCTGAAGAGGCAAGGTGGTTCAAATGGTGTTATGGGAGTCGGACCAGTCCATAGTAGTGATGAAGCAGGGTAATGCCTGTGGAGCGAAGGGGCTGGCAGAAAAACTTCTGGAAGGTGAGATGACCATCAGAGACAGAGGTGGGCAAAAGTTTTCAATAAAACCTGGAGTTTTCCTGAAGAGCCGGATGCGGGAAATCTGCACGTCCGGTTCTGTGAGGGGGTTTGTAGTGGCTTTTGCAGAAAAAAAAGTGGCTATGAACTCTACTCGACTTAAAAA
>CAZNDR010000334.1:0-5246 GCA_964571835.1 uncultured Cytophagia bacterium
CGGATACGTCCAGAAAGGCCAACATGTCAGGCAAAAAGGCTCATCCAGAACGCGCTACTCTGTTGGACAAAATGTTATCCAGCGAAATTCCGCCTAATTTGGCCGAGGAGCTGGTAAAAAGTGTTCCTGAAAAGGAGATGGCCACCCGCGCCAGTTCTGGGAAAATCATCCAAAAAGTTGCTGAACTTTTTCCGGGGCTGGTCGGCGGCTCGGCTGATCTGAATCCGTCTACGCTAACTTATATCAACGACTCTCCTGCCATTGCTGCCAATTCTTTTGCTGGCAGAAACATCCATTTTGGCGTCCGCGAACATGCCATGGGTGCTATTCTCAATGGCCTGGCACTGCACGGCGGCTTCATCCCTTATGGTTCCACTTTTCTGGTGTTTGCCGATTATATGCGTCCGCCAATTCGGTTGGCGGCTATGATGGGGCTGCCAGTCATTTACGTTTTTACCCATGACAGTATTTTTGTCGGTGAGGACGGACCAACGCATCAGCCAATCGAACAGATTGCCTCGTTGAGAGCTATTCCCAATCTCATTGTTTACCGACCAGCCGATAGCCTGGAAGTCGCTTTGTCCTGGCTGGCCGCCTTGAAAAACAAAAAAGGTCCGACGGTATTGGCACTGTCGCGACAAACAGTCACCAATCTGCCGCGGCCAAAAGATTTTGATGTCAATAGCATATTAAAGGGTGGCTATATTTTATCGGCCGAAGAAAATAGCAAGCCGGACGTGGTAATCGTGGGCACTGGTTCGGAAGTATCGGTTGCTTTGGAAGCAAAAAAAATATTGGCGAATCAGGGAAAATCAGCACGGGTGGTCTCATTGCCCTGTGTGGAAACTTTTATGGCGCAGCCGCACGAATACCGGGAAGCAGTGATTCCTCAAAAAGACTGCCCGATTGTAGTGGTGGAAGCCGGTGTAACCCAGGGATTGTCCGATATTTCTCAAGCGCCGGTTTTATTGCTCGGCATAGAACGATTTGGTGCTTCTGCTCCGTACAAAGTATTAGCCGAAAAATTTGGGTTTACCGGCTCGTTAGTCGCTGAACGAGTATCTAACTGGTTGAAGACAAAATAAGGCTCGCTTTTATAAATCAGTTTCATTTTTTAAATAATAATATGAATGATCAGTTGAAAAAAACCAAAAGAAATGAAGGGCTAAAGCCTAAAGAATTGGTGAGAAAATTAAAAGATCTCCGTTCGAAAGAACGGAGCTATTCAATTTTCATGAATAGCTCTGCCATTTATGGCGGAGAAGCTTATGAAATCCGAAGTCACTTGGGCTTTAGCCCAATCAGCTTTAAGAACATCACTCCATTATCCCTTTCAAAAAAAAGGACGGTAGTGATTGCCCTTTGAAGACTTGTAGTCGCAGAAAAGGGAATGAGATGGATGTTATTACTAATTCTATTAAGTATGACAAAGTAGCAACAAGATCAAAGTATAAATTAGGTGGAGGTTAAAAATGAGCAAATATGATTTTGGCTTAATTGGTTTAGCCGTAATGGGTGAAAATTTGGTTTTGAATGTTGAAAGTCATGGTTTTTCGGTGGCGGTTTTTAATCGCACCGTTAGCAAAGTGGAAGATTTTGTAAAAGGTCGTGCTAAAGGAAAAAATATCAAAGGCTGTTTTAGCGTTGAAGAATTAGTTGCCAGTCTTAAGCGACCGCGTAAAGTGATGTTATTGGTCAAAGCCGGTGAAGCGGTCGATTCATTCATCGAAACCTTGCTTCGCCATTTGGAAAAAGGCGACATCATTATCGATGGCGGCAATACCCATTTTCCGGACACGATACGGCGCACCAAATATGTGGAAGAGAAGGGCTTGCTTTACATCGGGACGGGCGTTTCTGGCGGTGAAGAAGGCGCACTGCATGGGCCATCGATTATGCCTGGTGGCTCCTTTGCCGCTTGGCAGCATGTCAAGCCAATTTTTCAAGCCATCGCTGCTAAAGCGCCCGATGGTTCACCTTGCTGCGATTGGGTAGGCAATGACGGTGCCGGGCATTTTGTGAAAATGGTTCATAATGGAATTGAATATGGTGATATGCAGATGATCGCTGAAGCGTATGCGTTGATGAAACAGTTATTAGGTATGAACCATAAGGAAATGCAGCAGGCTTTTGCCGAATGGAATAAAGGTGAACTGGATAGCTACTTGATCGATATTACCAAAGATATTTTAGCCTACCAAGATGAAGAAACTGGCGAACCACTAGTGGAAAAAATATTGGACACTGCCGGCCAAAAAGGCACTGGCCGCTGGGCGAGCCTGGCAGCGCTGAATCTCGGCATTCCTGCCCAAACTATTGCCATGGCTGTTTTTGCCCGTGCCATGAGTGCCATCAAAGAAGAACGTATTGCCGCCTCAAAACAACTGACTGGGCCAGCGATCAAATTTACCGGCAATAAAGAAGTGTTTGTCGAAAAAATTCGCCAGGCGTTATTCGCTTCAAAAATTTGTTCCTATGCTCAGGGTTATCAGCTCATACGCGAAGCTGCACGAGAATACAAATGGGAACTTAACTTTGGCAGTATTGCCCTGCTCTGGCGCGCCGGCTGCATTATTCGAGCTCAGTTTCTCGGCAATATTAAAGCTGCATTTGATAAAAAGCCGGATTTACCCAATTTGCTGTTAGACGATTATTTTAAAAGCGTTATCGAAAAAAGTCAGGTTGCCTGGCGAGAAGTCGTCGCGCAAGCAGTTGGGGCGGGGATTCCGGTGCCAGCGTTCAGCAGTGCGCTGGCTTATTTTGACAGCTATCGTAGTCTGCAACTGCCAGCTAATCTCTTGCAGGCACAACGGGATTATTTTGGTGCTCATACTTACGAACGAATTGACAAGCCACGCGGCCAATTTTTCCATTCCAATTGGACAGGTAGAGGCGGAGAAACAGCTTCGTCAACTTATACGGCTTGATATCGCCACAAAGGCAGATTTGTAGTGATGGAAGAAGTGCCAAATCCAAAAAAACAAATTCCAAATCTGACAGTCAATTTTTTTATTGTGATAGTTGATCTTTTTTGCAGCAATAATTGAAGCAACGAATAGCAACACGAATAACAAGGATCTGACATGTCTTTAAAATTAAAACCAAAAGTCGAGTGTGAATTTGACGAAATATCGCTGGGCGAAATCATGCTTCGCTTCGATCCGGGTCAAGGGCGCATTTGTACTACTCGGCATTTTACCGTCTGGGAAGGTGGCGGCGAATATAATGTGGCGCGCGGTTTGCGCCGATGTTTCGGATTAAAAACCGCTGTAGTTACCGCCTTTGCTGATAATCCAGTGGGCAGATTGATCGAAGATTTTATCCTGCAAGGCGGAGTGGATATGTCTTTCGTCAAATGGATGCCCTTTGACGGCATCGGCAGAAATGTTCGCAATGGGCTCAACTTTACCGAACGCGGTTTTGGCATTCGTGGCGCACTCGGCTGTTCCGACCGTGGCCATACGGCTGCTTGTCAACTGAAAAAGGGTGATATCAATTGGGAAGAAATTTTTGGCAAACGCGGTGTACGCTGGTTTCATACTGGTGGCATTTTCGCTGCCCTGTCCGCAACCACGCCCGAGGTAATTTTAGAGGCGATGGCAAGTGCCAAAAAATACGGCACTATCATTTCTTATGATCTAAATTATCGGCCTTCCTTGTGGAAGGCTTTTGGCGGTCAGGAAAAAGCTCAGCAGGTTAACAAAGAGATCGCTCAATTTGTTGACGTGATGATTGGCAATGAAGAAGACTTTACCGCCTGCCTTGGTTTTGAGGTCGAAAGAATGGATGAAAATTTGACTGACCTCAATGTGCCCAGCTTTAAAGAGATGATCGAAAAAGCGGTCAAAGCCTATCCGAATTTTAAAGCCACGGCCACGACGCTGCGCGGTGTTAAATCGGCGACAGTCAATGATTGGGGTGCGATTTGCTGGGTCGATGGAAATTTTTATGAGGCAACGTTTCGGCCCGGCTTAGAGATATTAGACCGGGTCGGCGGCGGCGATAGTTTTGCCTCTGGTTTTATCTATGGCCTGATGGTGCTTCAAGATCCACAACAAGCAGTGGAATATGGCGCGGCGCACGGCGCTTTTGCCATGACCACACCTGGCGATACCAGCATGGCGACTTTGAAAGAGATCGAAAAAATTGTCGGTGGCGGAGGAGCAAGGGTCGAGCGATAAAGCTGACGGAAGGTCCACTATTTTTGCTTCAATAACTTGAAATGCTGAGATTTTGATTTTTGGCAATTATTGGCTGCCAGCTAAAAAAAATCTCCAACGCCAGGTAATCCCACAGAATCAAAACAAAAATTTTCTGTGGGATTTTTTTTCCTGTGGGAGAAAACTTGTTTTATTGGTGAGGTGATTTGTTATGAGCATGATAAAGGGATGAATAAATCTGGTGATCATCTGAGAATTAAAGATGAGAAAAAACGTCTCTTTTCCACCAACAGGCAGGCAATTGTGATGTTGGTTGGCCTTTCTTTGGTATGGGCAGCTGAAAGCATCGGCTCTGGAGACGTCATATTGGCCACGAGGACTGGCACTCTCTTGGGAACTGCGATCATCTGAGTGGTCGCTTCTGGAATCTTTCTCAACTTCTGGATTGGCATGAGCGGAGCCTGCTGTACTGTCAGCATTGGAGAAGAAATAATCGATATGTCTGATCGAATTCCCGGCCCAAGACATTGGGCAATCTGAATCGTACTGGTAGCGCCCTTTGCGGTGGCGGCCATTTTTATCGGATCAATGGCTGCCGTTTCTGGCGTATTTATCAATAGCTTGATACCAATTTCTCTCTTTATGGCCAGTTGATTAGTCACCTTGTTAGCATTCGCTATTGCCGGGGCTGGTCTGTTCAAATAGTTGAAAATTGTAATGAGTCTCTTGGTGCTGATGATTATTTTGGGTGTTTTAGCAGTTTTGGATGGTTTTTATTGACACCATGGCAAGGATTGGGATTTTAACCGGATTGTACCTTGTCTTGCCCAACATGTAGCAAATGGAGGTTGCGGCTCAGCTAAAACCACCTTGCATAATCGCAGTGGGATTAATAGTCGCATTTTTGGTCTTTAGCTATTTCTGGATTTTTCAGATACCGTTTGTTCTGTAAAGTTTTTATTGCTGATTTGTTTTGTTTTTGATGCCAGAAGATTTTCAAAGGTAAAGAGCAAAATGATGAATTGAAATAATTTTTTAGCTTTGTATCGCCAAGAAAAAAAATGCAGGGTGCTTTTTGACGGCGCA
>CAZNDR010000335.1:0-5239 GCA_964571835.1 uncultured Cytophagia bacterium
TATCACTTTTGGTAATTAATCATTGATTTCAGTATGTCGAGGGACTGGTTGGGATTGTTTTGTACTTGGGTTTGTATACCAATCATGCCTTCTACCATGCCTTACAAAAGTGTTCCGCCAATCTCCTCCAGCTTGCTGATTAAATCTCTTCTTTTCATTTAAGCTAATTCCAATTCCTCAACTTTTCGAATGTGCGGGATTTCTCCAGAATCTATATCCTTAATTAAATCCTTTAGATTTTCAATCAGTTCTTCTTTGGTTTTGCCTTGTGTTAAGTAATCGGGATAATCAACTAAATAGCCAATATAATATTCTTCGTCTTGCCAACAAATGTAGCTAATTGTTTTCATGATTACTTCCTCAGCTAAAAATTTCATCTGGCGACATCAGCCACCAGATAGATGACATCAGCTTGATTCGCACCTGTTCACGCCTGTTGAATAGTTTGTCTGGTTAATCGAGGATGAGCATTCAATAATTGTTCGACCGTTTGGCCAGCAGCTAACTTTTCTAATATTAATTCAATCGTGATCAGTTTCCAGTGACCACAGACTTTCCCATCATTGCGTTGGGATGAAAACCATGATCACATTTTGTATTGCGACTCTCTATTTATGACCCAATTCCAATCTGCCTAAATATTATTTTCACCAGCGAAGCCAAATTTTAAACAATCATCCCTCAGCTTTTAAAATTCTTCACAAAGCAGCGCCTCCATTTGCGCCTCAATCTGATCATTGGTGAAATGCCGAATATCAATGGCGCCCGTCGGACACACCGAAGAGCAGGTGCCACAACCTTTGCACAATGCTTCATTGATAAATACCCTAATTAAACCCGCTTCATCTTCCCGCAATTCGAGCGCATGATACTCACAGACCGCGACACATTTGCCACACGCCCGGCATAAATCCTCGCGTGCGGTAGAGACGATTGGTTCCAGACGAATGGTGTCGCGGCTCAACATGGCCGCTACTTTGGAGGCGACAGCCGAGGCTTGCGCAACGGAGTCGGCAATATCTTTTGGTCCCTGGGCACAACCAGCGACAAATATTCCCTCCATGGCTGTTTCCACCGGTCCCAGCTTAGGATGGCGTTCCATAAAAAAGCGATCCGAGCTGCGAGGAATTTTCAGTAATTCTGAAATATAGGTACTTTCCGGTTCACGTGGCACCATACCTAATGATAACACGGCTGCCTCCATCGGCAATTCAATTTTCATCTGGGTTTTGGCGTGTTCGACAACAATGGCTGTTGCCTTTTTTTTGCCAATGAATTGAGGCGGTTTTTCCCGGTCAAAAGGAATGAACAGCACGCCCAGGCCTCGAGCTTCGCGGTACATTTCCTCTGCGCCGCGGCTATACACACGAATATCTCGATGCAGAATGATGACGTTGATGCCCATTTTTTTGAGCGCAACCGCTTGCTTGATGGCTGCCTGACAGCAATAGCGCGAGCAGCCAGAATTGCCTTTGGGTCCTCGTGAACCAACGCATTGGAGGTAGACAACAGTCTCTGGTTTTTTGCCGTCTATTTCCAGCTTATTTTTGCGCCAGATGAGTTGCTCAAATTGTTCGTTGGAAAAGACATTGGTATAAACTCCGTAGCCGTATTCACCTCGCTCCGGGCGGTAGAGCTCTGAACCAGTTGCAACAACAATAGAACCGATTTTAAATGGCTCCTTCAATTGCTCATTCGGTTTAGCCGATTTTAAGGTGACCTCAAAATTGCCGACAAAACCGTTAACCGTCTTAATTTCAGTTTCCGTAAAAATCTGTACGCCCAATTGTTTGAGCATTTTTACCTTGCGTTCGATTAAATCTTTGCCTGGTTTGTAGCTGGGGTACAGGGTGGATAAGTGATTGACTCTGCCGCCCAACTCTTTGTCTTTTTCAATCAATATCGTTTTAAAATCTCTGCCCGCCAAATCAAGCGCAGTCTGAATACCGGTGATGCCGCCGCCAACGATCAGCACATCGTGTACAATAGGCAATTCGCGCGAAGCCAGCGGTTGCAGCAATCGGGCGCGAGCCACTGCCATGCGCACTAAATCTTTTGCCTTGGCAGTTGCTGCTCCCGGATCGTTGACGTGAACCCAGGAACACTGATCGCGAATGTTGACCATTTCGAACAGGTACGGATTTAAGCCGGCTTTGGCTACCGTCTCTTTGAAAATCGGTTCATGGGTTTTTGGCGTGCAAGCAGCTACCACAATTCGGTTTAGCTTGTGTTCATGAATTTTTTGCTGAATATCCAGTTGCGTGCTGGCAGCACAGGCAAATTGTACATCTTCATAGTGCACCACCTGAGGCAGCGTGCCAGAATAGGCAGCGACTTGTTTAACGTCTACCACATCGGCGATATTGATGCCGCAATGACAGACGAAAACGCCAAGGCGCGGCTCACCACTGGCGTCCAGCTGAGGAATTTCTTCGGCTTTACTTTCAATTTTATTTTTCATCACATGACGCGCCGCGCGTACGGCAGCTCCTGAGGCATCGGCAATCGAATCAGTAATGTCTTTGGGGCTGATGGCGCAGCCGCACACATAAATTCCCTCTCGAGTCGTGTCCAGGGGATCGGAACAGGGATCCAGTTGTTTGATAAAACCATCCTTGTCAATCTCAATGCCCAGATTGTGAGCTAATTGTTTGCTACCCGCCGAGGGGATGAGCGCCGACGACAGCACTGCCAGATCAACATACTCCTTTTCGATTTTGCCGGTTTTGATATTTTCAAAGGTGATTACGGTCTTGCCGGTCTTCGGATCTTCAACAATTTTTGAAGGCTTTGCCTGAATAAAGCTCAATTTGTCCAGATTAGCAGCCCGCTCAAAAAATTCTTCAAAGCCCTTGCCAAAGGCACGGATATCGATATAGAAAATTTTCATCTCGGCAGCTGGAAAATGTTCGTGAATGAGCAAGGCATCTTTCATGGCGTTCATGCAGCAGATTCGGCTGCAATAGGGAATGTCGTGTTTCATGTTGCGCGAGCCAACACATTGAATGAAGGCAATTTGCTGCGGCGTTTTGCGATCGGTAAATCTAATCAATTCGCCGCGCGTCGGACCGCCGGAGGAAAGGATGCGCTCCAGTTCAATGCTGGTAACGACATTTTCAAAGCGGGTATAGCCAAATTCGCTGGCTTCACGCGGATCGTAGTAGTTGACACCGGTTGCTACGATGACCGAGCCGACCGGCACTTCGATGATTTGATCCGTTTCATCATAATCGATGGCATTGCGCTGGCACACATCAGCGCATTTGGAACAGGCAAGCGGAAAAGTGCCCAGGCAATCTTCGGCTTTGCGGATGTAGGCGTTGGGCACTGCCTGGGGAAACGGTGAGTAAATCGCTTTTCTGGCGCCAAGACCGATTTCAAATTCGTTGGGCACGATGATGGGACAAACTTTGGAACAATCGCCACAAGCGGTGCAGGCTTCGATGTTTACGTAACGGGCTTTCTGCAAAATTTTAGCTTTAAAATTGCCAACTTTCCCATTGACTTCCAAAATTTCACTATTGGTGAAAAGTTTGATATTGGGATGTCGACCGACATCCATCATTTTCGGTCCCAAAATTCATATTGCGCAATCCATGGAGGGAAACGTCTTATCCAACTGCGCTATGATCCCTCCGATGCTCGGCTCGCGCTCCACCAAATAGACCTGGAATTGGGAATTTGCCAAATCCAGCGCTGCTTGCATGCCGGCAATACCACCGCCGATTACCAGTACACCTTTGTTCACGAATTTCCTCCACTAAGTAGAAACTAATTATTTTAAAAATAGCATGCGATTTATTTTTCTAAAATTGTCTGTTTTTAATTCGTAAAAATAAAGTCCGCTGGGAATTTCGCCCCCATTAAACATTACTGAATGTTCTCCGTTACTGATGAATTGTTTATCGATTAAGGTGCTGATAGTTTTTCCAGTTGTATCATATATTCTCAAGGTTACCGTTTGCTCCGTTGGTAGATAAAAGGAAATCTGTGTGCTTGGATTAAAGGGATTCGGTGAATTTTGTTTGAGTAGAAAGCCTTGTGTTGAAATATTGTTTTCATCATTTTGATGTGCCTCCGGCAGCCTTTTTTCAGCAATAGGATAATTTTCAACTGCGATATAGGCTTCGTTAGAATATAATGAATTTATGGCGCTGTTTATCTTTGCTCGAATCTTATAACGGACATAAATCTTTTCCCCGTTTGGCAAATCGATGGATTCACTGGTATCCTCATAGTGGTTATTGCTAGTGGTTGTTTTAAGACTCCAATTCCCGGAGCCTTTCTTTTTCCAGATTTCATAACAATTTATTGAATAGGTGGCATTGTTCCAAGATAGATAAGGATGATTATTTAACGGGGTAATATTTAGATCAAATTCATCTTCAAAGCAAGATTGTGTAGGTGTACCTACGCTAAACATTTCCCATACGCCGACAACTTGGCCATTGCTTATGGCTGTATAAGGATCATTAGAACGACTCGTCGCATAGTTGAAATTGCCATCAAACAGAATAAAAATATCCATTATATCAATATAAGGCTCTTGATTGCTATGAATATAACGACAATCACGATAATCAATATAAAAATACTTAGTGGCATTATTAAAAATAGTAGATATTCTATAAACTCCATATGCAACAACGCCACCATATTGATTACCAGTTGCCCCTCCTCCAGGAGATGTAACAAAATCAAATCCGTCACTCCAACGATCACTTAAACTTTGGATGGAACTTCCAATAAAAGTAAAACTGTATCCATTGTATCCTCCTTCAATTACATAAGAATCGTTCCAGGTAGTTCCGATTTTGTTGACATTTATAATAACTGTTTGATTGCTATTTATATCCTTTGTTGCTATAAATAATTCAAAATATGCATGAATACTATGTGCAAATAGTATGGATGGTAACGCTACACAAATGAATGTTGATATCAACCTAATTCCTTTTATCATATTGAAGCCCCCTTATTCAATGAAATACAATAATGATTTATTATTATAATTTGTCATAATAATCAATTTGGAATCCGAGCAAATTGCAGGAGAACATGTTATCATCTCCGAACAATTGAGATTTATCTTCCAGTTTAAAATCCCTTTTTTTGAAATTGAAAATATGTCCCCGCCAAGCGCTTTTGTCAAGTAAATATTGTCATCATTGTCGCATAGCAAAGGTGATCCAGCACTTCCCATGCCTCTGATGATCCATCGCAACTCACCAGAATAATC
>CAZNDR010000336.1:0-5218 GCA_964571835.1 uncultured Cytophagia bacterium
TGTGATAGATCGGCTCGGTATTTTAGCCCCAGTTGTTCATGAATCGAAATGGCATCAAGGCTGTCCGTGGGAATGTAAGGTGTATCTGTCAGAGTTAGTTTTAGCTGCCAGAAGTTTAGCTCAGGATTATTCAACAAAAACAGGAAATTCAACCGTGCTTGATCGTACGTACTTTCAGCATCGATCAATGCTTCTTTCCGGGTAGCGACTTCGGCGTGAATCGCTGCCAATTCTAATTTTGCCAATTTACCTACGTTTACTCGTTCAATAGATTCATTCAATTGCTGCTGAACCAGTTCCAGCGATTTTTGTTGAATTTTTATTTCTTCGCCCGCCAAATAAAGATCCCAGTAAGCCTGCTCCACTGCGGCTATCACTTGTTCAGCTACCGCTTTCAATTCCAATTGAGACATTTCCACATCAATTTTTGCTTTGCGCAAGGTGGCCAAATTAGCGCCGATCCAGAAATCTTTCAGCAGCGCTTGGGTGACAGTCACACCGATATTCCCGGTGTATTGATCCGAATAGATGCTGGAGAGCGAGGCGCTCATTGAGGCAGTCGCGGAAATGGTAGTCCCGGTAGGAAGGGTTTGCCTTAGCCCCGCATCGTACTGTATGCGGTCAGAGGTCAATTCAAAGGGCTCTGGTCGTGAGCCTAAAAATCTGAGCTGCATGGTTTGGCTTTTGCTGGCCTGCGCTGTGAGTGCTGGATCAAATTCTGCCCGAGCTTCCTTAACTATGGACTGATTGATTTGAGGCTGTAATCGCTGGATTGTAACTGACGGATTTCGTTCCAGTGCGGTCAATATGGCATTCAGCAAGCTGATGTGCAATGTGTCGTTGCTGGTTCTGACTTGCAGGCTGTCGACTTCTGTTGCCAGCACTACTGAGGCACTTAACCATAAACAAATAATGCTGTATTTAATAATTGGCGTTATTATGGTCTGTTTCATGACGTTCTCATATTTTTACGACGTAGCTTTTGTTCAAAAATAACATAGATGACAGGAATTAATACGAGCGTAATTAAGGTCGAACTGAGTAAGCCACCAATGACAACTCGTGCCAGAGGCGCTTGAGCTTCACCGCCTTCGCCCCAACCAAATGATAGAGGTAATAATCCCAACACAGTAGTCAGCGTGGTCATCAAAATAGGTCGTAGTCTTCTGGAGCCGGCAAGTTTGGCAGCATCGATCAATGATAGGTGAGAGGTTTGTCGTATTTGATTGGTACAATCCACTAGCAAAATCGCATTATTGACGACGATGCCAGCCAGCATAATACACCCGATGAATGCCTGCATGCTAAAGATCGTGCCTGTCAATATCATGGTAATAGTAACGCCAATCAACGCCATGGGGATGGAGAAAAGGACGACAAACGGATCGATAAGGGATTCGAATTGTCCTGCCATTACCAAATAAACAAGGAAGATGGCCAGGATAAAACCAAACAGCAATTCTTTGAAGGCTTTTTGCTGTTCTTCATAATCTCCGCCAAACATAATGGCAAAATCTTTTGGTACAGGTATGTGCTGTATTTTTTCCCGAATATCAGAAATAATTGATCCCATGTCTCTGCCGGTATAGTTGGCATTAATATTGATGACTCGTTCTTGATCTTTTCTTTCAATGCGGGCCGGTCCTTCATTGGGAATCGCTTGTACGACGTTGCGCAAAATAATTGGTTCGCCGCGATCATTCACCACCGTTAAATCCAATAAGTCATCCAGATTTAATCTATCTTGTTCGCTTAAGCGGACCAAAATTCGATACTGTTTTCCACTTTCGCGGTAATATGAAGCCTGGGTTCCGCCTACGGTTGTTTGCAGCGCATCGCCGATTTTCGAAATAGATAATCCAAGATCAGCCGCTTTGAATCGATCGATACGGATGATTTGTTCAGGGCTGCCTTCTTCGCGGCTGATTTTAGTATCGGTTATGCCGGGTACTTCTTTGATTGCTTGTTCGACTCGTTGCGCTAAATGGTTGGCGACGGTTAAATCATAGCCTCGAATTTCAACGGTAACGTTTTCAGCGTCGGAACTTCCCATGCGCAGTAAAAACAATCCTTGTCCGGCTCTTGTGCGAATAATTACTCCGGGCAAATTGGCTAATTTCCTTCTCAAATCATTAGCGATCTCTTCGCTGCTGTGCGATCTGTCTTTTTTATCGACTAAAGTGATGCGGAGTTCAGCCGTGTGGCCGCCACTTGATCGAAAACCTCCTGCGCCGATGCGCGACATAATCGATTTCATTTCAGGCACACTTTGTCGAACAATATTTTCGACGGTTTTGGCCGCTTGATCGATGACTTCCAAACGTGTCCCCACAGCCATTTCCATATCAATACGAACCTCGCCTTCATCAGCCGCCGGCATTAATTCTACGCCTATAAAACGAACTAAAAAAACCGAGATTGCAAATAAAATAAGGGTTGCAATAATCACTGTCTTTTTATGTGTTAATGCCCAGTTTAAAATTTTTGCATATTCGCTTTCAATTTGTTGCAAAGCCTTTCCGCTTAAGGCATAAATTTTGTGCCATTTGTTTGATTTGTCCTTTTTTCCCAGGCGAAGGAATTTGGACGAGATCATGGGAATTAAGGTCGTCGCCACAATTAGAGAGCATAGCAACGAAAAGGTGACCACATAAGCCATTTGTTGGAACATGATGCCAGACATGCCCCTCAGGAAAACGACTGGGAAAAAGACGACAATAGTGGTCAACGTGCTGGCCATTATTGCTGCCCACACTTCTTTGGTGCCGATTAGAGCGCTTTCGATCGGCGCGACACCACTCTCCTGATGCCGATAAATATTTTCCAGCACAACAATCGAACAATCAACCAACATACCAATGCCTAATGCCAGACCGCCAAAGGTGATGATATTGAGGGTAAAGCCTCCAAAATACATCAGTCCGAAAGTGGCAATGATGGAAATCGGGATAGCTGTAGCGATGATGGCGGTACTGGAAAAATTTCTTAAAAATAGAAACAAAATTAATATCGCTAAAATGCCACCAAGGATGGCTGAGTTGCCAACATTACTTATCGATTGCTTAATGTAACGGGAAGTATCCATAATGGGTGCAAGGTGAATCTGTGGAATATCGCGATTTATTCGCGCTATTTCAGCATTGACCGCTTCGGCGACGGTTACGGTATTTGAACCGGACTGCTTGTTAATGGCAATAGTGAGACCGGAGACGCCATCAATTCGCACAATTTGCCGCACCTCTTCCCAGGCATCTTTGACCTCAGCCACATCTCGCACTAAAATGGGAGTACCCTGCCGCACTAAAAGAACTGTATTCTCGATCTCTGGCAGGGATTCAAATTCACCTTTGGTGCGAATGAGCACTTCAAAATTTCCTTTATCAAATAAACCAGCAGGAATATTTTGATTTTCACTTTGTAGCGCTGAAATGATGGCAAGCGGTGAAATGCCCAGGGCTTTCAGTTTTTCTGCTTTCAGATCGATGTGGATCTCCCGATATAAACCACCGCGAATGTCAATAGCTGCAACGCCAGGTACCCGCTCAATACGATATTTGATCTGATCTTCGACGATCTGGCGCAAATCTAACGGATGAAGTTTGCTGGCGACGCCAATAAACATGATAGGGAAGGCTGAAAGATCAAATTTCCGGATCATTGGTCTTGCAATATCATCAGGCAATCTTCCCAGCACACGATCAATCCTGTCTCTAATATCATTGGCAGCCACATCCAAATCTGTGCCCCAGGCAAATGACACACGAACCAAGCTTCTTCCCTCAGTAGAGGAAGAGGTAATTTCCTCCACATTTTGAACTGCCGCCAACGCTTCTTCGATGGGACGGGTTATCAGCTCTTCCATCTCCTGCGGACCGACATTTTCATAACTAGTAATCACCGATATGGTCGGATAGGTCACCTCCGGCATAAGATCTATGGACAGCCGCGATAATGAAATAATGCCCAAGGTAATAATGATCAAATAAACAACAAAAGTTAAAATGGGACGATTAATAGGCCCTCTGGCGATATTCATAGCATTGACCTGTTGATTAGTTGAATAATAGTTTGCTATTCTTTTTTTTGTGACTTAGTAAGAATGACCGGGCTGCCATCCTCCAAAAGATGTTGTCCAAGGGTGACAACCAAACCGCTAATTTGTGGCGACACAATTTCGACTTTGTTTTTGGCTAAAATGCCTAGTCTGACTGGAACATAGTGCGCGAATTTTGAAGCTTCATCGATCACAAAAACACCATTTTCGCCGCCGCGACTGACCAGAGCTTCTGCTGGTATAGTTTGGGCGGAATCTTTTTCTGCCAGCACCAGGCGCAGCCTGGCAAACATGCCCGGTTTTAAAAACAGCGAATCATTGGCTACTTCGACTTCCACCTCAGCCACTCGTGACGTCTCCTGCAGCAGCGGAGCGATTTGTGTGACCTTTCCAAAGAAGGTTTTCGCCGGGTAAGCGTCCACTTCTATTTGTGCTGTTTGTCCGATTTGAATTCGTCCGTAAACACGTTCAATAATAGTAGTTCTAATAATGACAGTATCGATGCCAATTACTGAGGCAACCGGTGAGTTTGACGCCAACAAGCTGCCTTCATCGACGAAGCGTTCACCAATGAAGCCAGGTTGAGTTGCAGCAAGAATCGTGTAAGCTAATCTGATTTGAGCTGATTTCAAAGACGCTTGGCGTTGTTCCACCTGGGCTTTGGCCAGTTTCAGCCGAGACTCCAAAGAACTGTAATTTGAGCTAGCAGCGTCTAATTCGGACGGCGAGGCAATACCTTTTTCGTTGAGCGCTCTCACCCGCTGAAATTCCTGCGCTGCCAATTCATATTGACTGGCGGTTTCATTCAATGAGGCCTGAGCGATTTTTAAGTTGGCTTCAGCTTCTAAAACTGCCTGCTGATATTCGGCGTCATCAATTTTGGCAATCATTTCGCCTTTCCTGACCCAATCACCAATTCGCTTTTTTATGATTAGTACACGCCCGGCAACTTTTGGAGAAATAATATATTGGTAAAGTGGTTGAACAGTGCCGGTGAACATATTAATTTCTTGAATTGGCGCGTATCTCACGCTGTCAGCCAAAATAGCGACTGGCGGACGTTCTGACTGTTTTGTTTCATGGCCGGATTTAACAATCAATGCGATGATGCGCCAACCCAAAATTAAAATAAAAATAACCCCAACAATTCGGACAATCTTCTTT
>CAZNDR010000337.1:0-5208 GCA_964571835.1 uncultured Cytophagia bacterium
GAATAAAATAATGCCCGACGATGCCAAATTAATCCCACCCCACGCATGTTACCGCAAGCTGAAGTCGTATCAGATGGCCGCGACACTATCAAGCCAATTGATTTGGTCGCACAACATAGCCCTGGAAAGCCGTTAGCAAAAATTAGCCTTGACAATGAATTATTTATGTTCTATATTTCTGCACAAGTCAATAAATGTAGAAATACAGAACGGGATCGCTAATGAACCAAATAATTGAAATCTTTAATAAACATTATGGCTATGCCCGACTGAAAGACCTGAAAGCCAATTTTATTCACACGGATATCATTAAGAAACTAATCGAAAACAACACCATCGAGAAAGTGAAACCCGGGCTTTACAAGCTGGTAAATATGCCGGTCACAGCCGAGCAAGGAAAAATCGATATTCACATGGCGATGCCACAGGCAGTTGTATGCCTTCATTCTGCGCTTGCCTGGCATGAGCTTACCACCACCGTGCCATCAGAAATTATGATTGCGCTGCCCCGTGGCAGCAAGCCGGCAAAACTCATGTATCCGCCGGTGGACGTTTACTATTTCTCCAGCGCCAACTATCAAGCTGGAATCCAACTACGCAAGACAGAATATGGCACTTTTTCGATTTACGATGCGGAAAAATCCATCGTCGACAGCTTCCGATACCGTCATAAACTGGGTGAAAATGTAGCGCTAGAAAGTTTGAAAAACTACCTGTCCCGGTCAGATTTTCGTATCAATACGCTGCTGGAATATGCCCGAAACGGTCGCATGTACAATATCCTGAAACCATATATCGAAGCTTATATTAGCAGATGACAAAAAATGATATTTCTAATATTGCCGCATCTGTTCGCGCCCGACTGCTTAACCTGGCAAAAGAGCGGGGCATCGAATTCAACCGGATGCTGTTGCTTTATCTTCAAGAGCGATTTTTATACCGCCTTTCCCGTTCAACTTATCGCGATCAATTTGTACTCAAGGGGGGTGTGTTGTTTTATGGCGCTCATCAGCAGCAAGCCAGGCCTACAAAAGATGTAGATTTGCTGGCACGGAATCTATCCAACGATGAAGTGGCTTTTACGTCCTGTATTAAGGAAATCATAACGATTCAGGTTGACGATGGGATTAAATTTGATAGCGAAATATCAATTGAAAAAATTTTTGAAGCCGCCCAATACGAAGGGCTGCGCATTAAGCTAAAGGCAACGCTTGATAAAGCAAGGCTGCGGTTGCAGGTGGATATTGGATTCAGCGACAAGATAATTCCACCCCCGGTGCCTTTCGAATATCCAACGCTGATCGATGATGAAGCCATTCCGCTGATAGCTTATTCCTGGGAATCGGTTATTGCGGAAAAGTTTGATGCAATGGTCAAATTGGGTGTGCTAAACAGTCGCCTGCGCGACTTTTATGATATTTATTTCCTGTTAACAGAATACACATTTCGTGGTGTATATCTCACGCAGGCTATTCGAGAAACATTTACAAATCGCAATACGGATATAGCTGCTGCTCAATCAATTTTCGAAGAATCTTTCATGAACAACCGTCAGAAACAACAGCAATGGAAAGCTTTTATGAAAAAAGCAGGCGTTGAGAGGACACTATCTTTTGCTGATATCGTCCTGCAAATCGAAAAATTTCTTGCGCCTGTAATCGAAGCCATCCAGGATAATTGGCAGTTCAATCAAACATGGGATCATGTAAAGCAAAAGTGGCATTGAGCCCATCAAACTTCAAACTTACTCAAGATAGATTAATTCAAACAAAAAGTGAGTAGGTGAAAGTATGAACGCCATCGGCAAAAAAGAACGTGAGACACAAAATCGGGTGTGATCGCCCTGCTCCAGAACGAACTGGTTTATCGCTATCTGGGAAATTGGGAAACGCGTGAAGACAAAAAAAATGTTGAAGAAAAGGTTCTAAAAACCTGGCTTACCCGAATGGGATACAGCAGAAATCTGGTCAGCAAAGCGCTCCATGAATTCAGCAAAGCGGCTAACGACCAGAGCAGGTCGTTGTTTGATGTCAATAAAGACGTGTACACCATGCTGCGTTACGGCGTAAATGTTCAAACCGAAATTGGGCGCAATAAAGAAACTGTCTGGCTGATCGGCTGGAAAAATCCGCAGGAAAACGACTTTGCGTTTGCCGAAGAAGTTACCATCTTGCCGTTATTGCCTGGCCGTTAAGCTGGAGAGATTTATTTTATTCTTGTTTTACCATAATTATCGCGGCGATGTGATGGTAGAAAGTCGCGGACGTGTGGAGGACGAAAAACTTAAAGATTCGTTTCACCGCTTGTATAACAACGGCACTGATCACATCCCGGCGAACCGATGGCATGAATGCTTGACCTCTGCGGAATTAAAAGTTAAACCCAAGACCGCAAATATTTCGGGATTACAATTATCAGATTTGATTGCCCATCCATCATCGCGAGAGATATTGCTGGAACATAAGTTGATTTCCGATAACCGTGATACTTTCGGCAATAAGATTTGCAATATACTTGTCAAAACAAAATACTTGCGTTCAAAAAATGGGCAAATAGAAGGATATGGAAAAAAATTGTTGCCATAAAAAAAGAAACGCCCTTTCGGGCGTTTCCCGATAGCCATTGGCTATCCACCTCCGCTTAACGGATTGGTTTTTAATAGCAAAAAAAAAGATCAAAGTCAATCATTTTTTCATGACAAAGAAAACAATTTTGACAAAAATCAAAACACAAACATCATCAGACTCATCGCCAGAAAGCTTAAATTGATTTCCAATATAGTTCCGCTGAAGCGGGAGATTGACCAGATGGTTTATAAACACTACAGGTTGACCGACTAGTAAATTAGGATTGTGTAGGGGAGATATATAACCTCTCCCTAAATCCCTCTCCCTGCGAAGGATCGGGATTTAAGGCACCTCTCCTTGCAAAGGAGAATGACTTAAAGCCGCGCTCCTTGCAAAGGAGAAGGATTTAAAGCCCCACTCCTGATTTTGGGAGAGGTGCCTGGTGTGAGGTCAAAAGGAGCCTCAAATGACAAAACACTACCACAAAACATCGGAAAAAGAAAAGCGCTGAAAACTGAGACAGCAACAGTCCTACGCTGAAGAAATTTTGTGGCAGAATCTACAGAACAGGCAACTGCTGGGTGTCAAATTCAGACGTCAGTATTCTGTTGATCAATACGTCATCGATTTTTATGCTCCGGAATTAAAATTGGCAATCGAATCCGACGGCTCAATTCACGAATTAGCAGCTCAAAAAAGATACGATAAAGCAAGGCAGAAATAATTAGAAAGTTTTGGCATCAGCTTTATTCGGATAGCCAACGAAGAATTATCGGGCAATCCCAACAAAGCATTTGAAAGAATAGCCGAAAAGATACAAAATTTGAAAGACAAGAAATAGCGGCAATAATTTGTTCTGCTAACGAGTCGGTAGAGGAATTTCTCTGATAATAAGAGCTAATCTCCAAACAGACACATCTGGGCTGGAGTTGGAGATTGGCGAAATGATCTATCAGTTTTATATTTGGTTTAAGGACGAGATCAAAATCATGGAAAATGAAGGTAAAAAGACTTGTTGAACATTCACAACTCTGGATGGTTTAACAAAAGCAGATGCATTGACGAGGAACAGCGATGAAAAAATTAAGAGTTTATCTGGACAATTGTTGTTTGAAAGGCAGATGTTTTTTTTGACACGGATACAGGAATTATAAAGCGAGCAATGGCCATAAAAGGATTTGACATGTTAAATCCCGTTTCATTCTTTACTGATTAGGAATAGCTGAAGAAGTATTTATCATTTTAACAGATGCCGAAGAAAAACAAAATGGCCTCAAGTCGCTGCTTGACCATCTCGGTCTTGTGGAAGCGGAGCGATTTATTGCGCTCATGCGAGGTGAATCCTTTGACTACACCACGTGGCGGAAAAAACCATGGCCAGAAAAATCCGTCCGCGAGATCAGTCAGAATGTAATGCAATTTCGCCATGTGAATGATTAATTTTTTCCATTCATTCGGTCGACAGTCCACCAATCTATTGACACTGGTCATTGGTTAAGATGCCGGGGTTTGAATTTGTTTTAAATTATGGTGAATAAGTTTGAAAAAAATTTTTTAGCCTGCCGCTTATGCCCGCGCCAATGTGGCGCCAACCGTTTCGCTGGCGCAACCGGTTATTGTGGCGAGAGCGACCAGTTGCGCGTGGCAGCCATTGAAGCGCACTTCGGCGAGGAGCCGCCGATTTCCGGCACGCAAGGTTCGGGCACGGTTTTTTTTAGCGGCTGTAGTCTAAAGTGCCTCTATTGTCAGAATTATCAGATTTCGCATGAGGGAGTGGGGAAAAGCGTAACTGTCGCTTCGGTTGCGGACAAGCTCGCTTTTCTCATCAGACAACAGCACATTCATAATATCAACTTTGTCACGCCCGATCACTTTTTTCCACGTACTATCGCCATTGTGGATAAGCTGCGGGAGAAAAAATTTCACCTTCCCATTGTCTATAATCTGTCTGGTTACCAATCGATTTCTTCGCTTCACCTTATTGAGGCAGTTGCAGATATTTATTTGCCGGATTTCAAGTATAGTGATTCAAAGCTGGCTACGCAATTGTCAAATTGCCGTGATTATCCGCAGATCGCTCTATCAGCCATCGCTGAGATGGTTCGACAAAAAGGATTTTTAGATAGCGTTAGTGAAAATGATAATAGCCAGAAAAAAATTGCCAGCCGCGGCGTTTTGGTGCGGCATCTCATTATCCCCGGGCAGATCAAAAATTCCCTTGATGCTTTGACCATGCTTTTTGTTGAATTCGGCGCTTATCTGCCCCTCAGCCTAATGTCACAATACTGCCCGGTGCGACAGTTTCACCGGTCATTTCTCAATCGTCCGATCACTCAACTTGAATTTAGCCGCGTCTATGAGCATGCGCAGCAATTAGGCTTTCACGACCTTTTTGTTCAGTTCCCCGAAGCGACTACTGCTCTGTCAGCCCAACCTTTCCTGCCCAATTTTCTTCAAGAGCAGCCCTTTGTTGGAAATGTGCGTTAATGAAAAAACCACCTTCAACTCTTGCCTGATCTTTGTTAATGACACGTAAACTTCTAATTTGAATTTAAGAAACTTAGTGCTTCATTTCAAAAATTCTTGTAGGGGCGCAAGGTCAGTTGATCCTCAACAAATAAAATCCTTACGGATTAAATCC
>CAZNDR010000338.1:0-5204 GCA_964571835.1 uncultured Cytophagia bacterium
TTGAAATTAACTGGCAAGCATGATCAAATCCAGATCGGTTTTAGAAATTTAGGTGCCAAATTTCATCCTCCCGAAACCGGCGGCTGTAAAGTAATGACCTGTCCGGCGGCAGGTTTGTAATCCAGCCGCTGGAAGCGACCTTCGACGTAGGCGAAAGCTACCTGCTCAATCGGGAAATCCAAATTCAGCAAAATTTCTTTCAAAGTTAAATTTTCTGCAGTTTCGACTTTGCGCGTATAGTCATCAATATTTGGTTTCAAGACGTGCTTTAGCCGGCCGCCGGTTTTTAAATAAATGGTCATAAAAACTCTCCTCATCGTGGCGTTAAATCGTTACATAGCTTTTGGTTTCAATTTATGGCCGCGGACTTTGGGAATTCCAGCGGACAAAGGTTCGCCAAGCTGACCAATTTTCTTTAGATCGTCTACTACTGAAAAAAGACCCAGGTCGTTCAGAATTTCCGCTGTGGGATTACCTTTGTTATCCCAGCCTCGGGCAGCATAATATTCATCCAGCAGCATATTTATTTGCTCAACCGTCAGCTTTTTTCCCTTGGCTGGCCCTGAGGGAATTTCCTCTTCGTAATATCGTGCTGGCGGCATATCGTGAAGTCGCCCCGGCCCACCGTTCCGCTGAATGAAGTGGGCGCGAGTGAGATTCCAGATTTTTTCCGATAGCCGCATCAATTCAGACTCAGAGGTATGCCAGCCGGTAACATAATTGAGAGCAGCTACATATTCTTCCGGCATAACATCTAATTCGCCCCAGAACAGTCGGCAAATGCTCAAGGTATCATAGAGTGGTCTGATATGTTGCAGGTAAACGACGACCGGTGCTTTTTCTCTGATGACATCGCGTCCTAATTCCAGATCGACCGTTATCGACCAACTGCGGTTATGATGGGCGCCGATGTCAGCCGTCATAAAAGAGAGCAACATCGAGGGTGCCCAGCGCGATTCGTAGCCGCTGCTCTCTAATCCCTTTTGTTGCATGGCAAAATTAATAGAATTTTTCCCCAGAATTTCAGCAGCTCCTTTTGTTCCTCTGGCTAAAATTTTGCCAATGCCCTCCAGCCCAGCTATCTTTTTTACCACAAATTCAAAATCATCGATATTGCCCCAGCGCAATTCTCTGCCGCCAAGCTCTTGTTTGGTAATAATACCTTTTTCAAAACATTCCATGGCAAAAGCGACAACACTGCCCGCGCTGATAGTATCCAGACCGAGATTATCGCAGAGGTAATTGGCAAAGGTGACATCGTGAATGCTGGTCATGGCACAACTGCCGCCGATCAAGGCGATGGTTTCGTATTCTGGTCCTTCAATATAAATCTCACCACTTTTGGTTTTGGCTTTGGAATATTTGCCGCAGTTCATCCAGCAGCCAAAGCAGGCTTTATCAGTTACCACGCATTCCTGAACCAGTTTTTCTCCGTCAATAGTGGGCCATTGTTCATAATAGGAGGACTGGAAATTTTTAGTCGGGAAAGAGGCCTGGTCATTAGCCCAGCCGACAAACAGAGCAGTGCCATATTTCTGCCACGGAGCCATGTTGGGATGAGCTTTGGTGCGCTGGATAATTTTTTCTGTTTGAGTGCAGAGCGATTTCAAATCATAAATGGGAAAAGATTTTGTTCCTTTCACTGCAATAGCTTTGATTCGCTTCGATCCCATGACGGCGCCGATACCGCAGCGTCCAGCGTTTCGTCCAAAATCGTGCGTGATGCAAGCAAAAACGACTCCATTTTCGCCGGCTGGGCCGATGCTGGCAATTTCAAAATCTTCACCCAATTCATCTTTTAATTGTCGTTCCGTATCGATAGCGCCTTTCCCCCACAAATGCTGGGCGGTTCGTAATTCAATGTTATCATCTTCGATGAATAAATAAACCGGCTCGGCTGAGATGTCTTCAAAAATTATCAAATCGTAGCCGGCAAATTTTATTTCCGGTCCCAGATGTCCGCCGACACTGGCGTCAGCGTGTCCGTTGGTGGCTGGCGAGATGGCGCCGAAACCGCACTTTGAGCCGGCGGCAACAAAAGTCCCGGTAAGTACGCCTGGTGCGACAATTAGCTTATTCTCAGGACCAAGCGGAGCTGCCTGGCGCGGCACTTCATCGTATAAAATTTTCGCCACCATGCCGCGGGCGCCGAGCCATTGCTTTGCCAAATCTTCAGGCAAGGGCTTTTTTTCAATCGATTGTAATCTTACATTTATTCTCAGCATCTGTCCTGCAAAACCGTACATGATCAAACTCCTGGCTTAATATTATTTGATTCCAAAGTTAGGTAACATCGAAATAACGAAAAACTCATGTAATCCGAATAAGTGCACCGGTATTGCAAACTTCTGTGCATTTCCAGCAGAAGTCACATTTGATAGGATAACTGACCTCCTGGTGCACGAACATCACGCCAAAAGGACAGGCATCAATACATTCCCAACAACCAGTGCACTTTTTTTCATCAACATAATAGATACCACCTTTTTCATAAATAGCACTTTCGGGACAGACTTCAGCACATTTCCCGCACTGATTGCACACGCGAGGCCGAAATGTCCCCGGTGCTGGAAATTTGGCTTCAATGCGGAGCGCTGCTTTGCGCGGATTAATTTCATGGAAATGGTGAATAGCACAAATTTGTCGACAAAGTCGGCATCCACTACAGGCAGATTTGTTCACTTTTAATCTCATCTTAATGCCTCCGAAACCCTGAGTTGAAAAATGCTGACAATACAGGCATACTAATTGCGCACCCAAATGAGCTCGAGCAGCTCAGTGTCAACGACGGTTTAAATATATTAAACCGCAGGTAAAAAATCAAGCATATTTCCAGTATTCTTTCAAGATAAATAATCAATCATAAAAATAGCCGATTGAAAGGCGCGTTTTCAATAGCCACAAAGCCGCTTGGATAAAACAAGAGAAATCATATCATCTCTGTTAAGCCTTCATATTTTTGAAACCTTAATAGAAAAATCAAGGCGTCAGTTTGACCTTACTTGCTCATTATTTTTCAAATAACCCAAAAAGGTTTTGGTGCTGGAAATTTCTTGTTGCTACTGAGGACTGATAATTAACTAAAACAGATCCTCTTTTGTTTTGCCCTGGCTGAAGATTTTTATTGGTTTTATCAAAAATTGCGCGCATGATTTTTGGGCATATTCTGTAATCAGGTTGATAAATAATCTCTTTCGCTTGACGCCAAGGTGATTGATCACTAATGGCTATTTCGTCAAATGGTAATTCATATTTTGAGTAAAAAAAAGATTTATTCTTTTGCCAATTATATTTTGTATTTTTTGGTAAGATGTTTTTATCATTAAAAAAGTTGAAAATTAAAATTTTCTCATCAGTTGTTGGACAAGTTTTGGAATTTGGTCATTTAAACCTATCACTTGCTACTTGCCGCGCTCGATCGCAAGCGCATCTAAAAGCTTGGTTTCATCAAATTTTCAGGTTTCAAAAAAACATTGACATTGGCAATAGAAGTTTTTATATTTGAACCTTCAATTTTAAAAGCGAGAGTGGCGGAAATGGCAGACGCGCTAGACTTAGGATCTAGTACCTTCGCCGGTGTGGGGGTTCAACTCCCCCCTCTCGCACCACTAATTCATAGTTGTTAAATCATGTTAATTTAATGGGAGAGATAATTGGAAGTAATTATTAACGATGTCGCTCAATATGAAAAACAGATTGAGGTAAAAGTACCTTACCAAAATCTGCAAGCCAAAATTGATGAGGCTTATAATAAGTATAAAAAGTCAATTCAATTAGAAGGCTTTCGCAGAGGGAAGGTGCCGCTTCATTTGATTAAAAAAGTTTTTGGTACAAAAATTGAAAGAGAAGTTGCTGAAAATTCCATTTCCGATTTTTTGAAGCAAGCCATTGAGGAGAACAAAGTAAAATTTCATAATTTACAGAAAATTGAATCTGTTGATTTTAATAAGAACGATGGATTGAAATTTGACGCGATCGTCCGAGTCGAACCGGAGGTTGAATTAGTCAAATACAAAGGGTTGAAACTGGAAAAAGAAAGTTATCAAATAACTGACGATGACATTAATGTTTATCTGGAAAATTTGCGCGAACGACACACCACTTTGGAAAATGTTGAAGGTGAGGCAAAAGAAGATAATTTCATCGTAGCTGATTTGCAAAAAACCGATCAGGCTGGACATCCGATGATCGGTGATAAGTATGAAAACCGCTATTTTCAATTGAGCGGAGAAAATGTCGATAATCGAATTGCTAAACAATTAATTGGTGTGAAGGCTGGCGATATTCGACAAATTACCGTACAGGCAGATAACGATAACCGGGCAGAAAATGAATTTTATTCGGTCTCGGTGAAGGAGGTGAAGAAAAAAATCCTGCCAACCTTGGACGATGAATTTGCCAAGGATTTAGGGGATTTTGAAAATTTAGCTGCTCTTAAAGAAAAAGTTCGCGACAATCTCGAAAAACAAACGCAAGCGATTGACAAACAGAAATATTATCATGCTGTCATGGATCAAATCATCAAAAATAATCCGGTTGATTTACCAGATTTTATGATAGAAGATTTTTTGACCACGCTGGTAGAGAATGCGAAATCCAAAAATCAAAACAATGATGTTGATGAAAATGCCTTAAAGGAACGTTATCGCGCCGATGCTATTTGGAACTTAAAATGGCGATTGCTTCGCGATAAAATTTCTGAGACAGAAAAAATCGAGGTCAAAAATGAGGAGATTAGTGCCGAGATCGAAAAGCTAATTAGCGAGGCCGGCACTAATGGAGCCAAAGTTCGTGCTTATTATAAAGAAGAGCACAATCGCGATCAAGTTTGGCGCGAGCTTATCGATCACAAAATTGTTGATTATATTACCGCCAATGGCAAAGTGAAAGAGAAAACCGTCACTTACCAAGATGAGAAAAAGAAACAAGAACTGATAACACAATAGCTGAAAAGGCCATAACGAGGTCATTTATGAGTTTAGTACCAATTGTCATTGAACAAACTGGTCGCGGTGAACGCGCTTATGACATATTTTCTCGCTTACTAAAGGAGCGAATCATCTTTATCGGCACGGCGATTGATGATGTGGTTGCCAGTTTGGCAATTGCTCAGCTTTTATTTTTAGAGGCCGAGGATCCAGAAAAAGATGTTTTTATGTACATTAACAGTCCGGGGGGCTACGTTACGGCAGGTTTGGGCATTT
>CAZNDR010000339.1:0-5194 GCA_964571835.1 uncultured Cytophagia bacterium
CTCCGCTATTTATGGCGGAGAAACTTATGAAATCCGAAATCACGTGGGCTTTAGCTCAATCAGCTTTTTGACTCGCCATACATATTCCAAGTTTGCTTGTTCTAGATATTCGGCTGAAACAAATTGCTACCTTGGCGGACAGAGTCACTCAGTCAATTCCAAATTAATGATCTTTTAGCCAATTAATTTTTACCAATTTTTCAAGAAAAAATAAATCCCTGAGCTTCCCACCTTCAGATACAATAAAGCGCACTTACCTATCAATGAATGCTAAATTTTTCCGTTATAAAATTCTAATTCCCATCGCAGCTTTCCTAAATGGGACAACCAGCTAGACAAATTTAATTTTGCTCCTCCAATTTTATTTCCAATTTTTCCAAACCACTATAAAAATCTACAACTGGTACGTAATTTAGAAATTGCATAGCTTTCCCGATATTGGCTAACGAATGTTTAACATCGCCGGGCCGAGGCGGCTCATAACGTGGTTTGATGTTCGTTCTCAAAACTTTGTTGATGTTCGCCACCAAATCATTTATTGTTACCCGCTTGCCACAAGCCGTATTAAAGACTTCACCCGCAAATTCTTCAAAGCCATCATTACAGGCTAACAGGTTGGCATCAACGACATTACTGACAAAAGTAAAATCTCTCGATTGTTCACCATCGCCATAGATAACCGGCGATTCTCCTTGTTTCATGATTTTAATAAATTTTGGAATAACGGCAGAATATTGGGAGGTTGGATCCTGGCGATTACCAAAAACATTGAAATAGCGCAGAATAATGGTTTCCAAGCCATAAAGTTTGGTAAACACTTGACAATACTTTTCACCAGCCAATTTAGACACTGCATAAGGAGATAACGGTTTGGGCAGCATATCTTCGGTTTTGGGCAGAACTTCCAAATCTCCGTAGACTGATGAAGATGAGGCGTACACAATTCTTTTGACTTTGGCATCTTTCGCCGCGTTCAAAACATTCAATGTGCCAACAACGTTCACTTCATTGGTCGTCAGCGGATCTTTTATCGATCGTGGCACTGAAGGCAGTGCTGCTTGATGAAGTATAAAATTGACGCCATCGACTGCTTCTCGTACGATGTGATAGCTGCGAATATCCCCTTCGACTATTTCCAGCTTTTCAAAATTCGCTTCGCTTTTCCCCTTGATTAAATTTTGTTTTATTTTATCGATATTTTCTCGTTTACCTGTAGAAAAGTTATCTAATATTCTGACCGTCTCACCTCGGGATAACAGCTCTTCGACAATATTTGAGCCAATAAAACCAGCACCACCGGTTACTAAATACAGAGACATATTTAGCGGATCCTCATATCATAAATTAGAGTTAGTTTTTTTAAATTCGTTGGGCGATGAAACAAGTACCGCCTCGCTGCACTAAAGGCTAAAAAAAATCGCTTGCGCTTCACATTCTTGCTCTAAAAAACCATCTCCATTTTAATTGGCTAAAGATCATTGAGGCATGGATATATTTTTTGTTAAAGTGAAATCTAACAGTGAAAAATTTAGCAGGCAGTGATGTATCGCACAAAAGACCTCTCAGAAATCAATGTTAGACATTAAGTTCACCACTCAATCTCTTCGTCAGCTTTTAAGGACATTTATAGCCATTTATCAAGTTCAGTTAATCGACCTTTTTCAAACCAGGCTTTTAAAGGTGAAATTGCTCACCTGCCCCAATACCAAACTCTGCTTAGAAAAATTATTCTGCCTGGCTATTTTAAAAAGGCTCATCTAAACGACTTTGGCTTTTTTCTTCTTTTTCCCATCTCCCGAGTAATAATAATTGTAATAATTATAATAACGATAATAACCATAACCGCGATGAAATTGCGTTTCATTTAGCACAACTCCGATGATATTCGTCCTAGCTTTTTTCAGCCGATCAAGTGCACTTACAGCAAGCTGCTTATCTGTTGTACCAAATTTTACCACAAATAGAATCCCATCGACATTAATGCTTATTAAAATAGGATCCGTAACACTAATCACTGGCGGTGTATCGAATAGCAACATATCAAATCTATTAAGCAGGATTTTCATCAGCTCAGCGAACTTTTGACTGCCGAGGATTTCAGCCGGATTGGGAGGTGTCTTGCCGACTGGGATAAGATGTAAGTAATCGATACCGCTCGGATAAATGATATCGTCCAGCTTCACTTCATCCACCATAAAATTAGTTAGGCCAGGAGCTTTTTCAATATTAAACAATTTATGTTGTGTAGGTTTTCTCAGATCAGTATCCACAATGGCTGTTTTTCTGCCGGTTTCGGCAAAACTGATCGCCAGGTTCGCACAGGTGAGGCTTTTGCCCTCAGCCGGTCCAGCACTGGTTACCATGATTGATTTGATTGGATTATCCAAACTGGAAAAGCTGAGATTGGTTCGTAAAGAGCGATAAGTTTCTGTAACTGGATCTTTTAGCTTGAGATGGGAGATGAGTTTTGCTTTTGCTGAGCTGACAACTGGCTCATCTTCAGATAAAGGAACATTTTTATTTAACCTCAGGTTATCTGCCAGTTTTCCATTACTAATCTCAGGAACCATGCCCATGATCGGAAGATTCAAAAACTTCGTCACATCATCAGAAGTGCGTATGGTATTGTCTAAAAACTCCCTCAACAAAGCAAGACCAAAACCCAACCCAAGCCCTAAAATAGCACCTAATAAAATATTCCTTTTTGTATTGGGGGGGATTGGATCGGTTGGCTTTACCGCTGGATCAATCACTCTGACACCACCGGAGCTTGTCGCTGCCTCTATTTTCGCCTCTTCGCCTCTCTGCACCAGGAAATTCAATAGATTTTCGCTAACCGTTTTGGTCCTCGCTAAGCGCGCCATCTCCATGGCATTTTCTAATAAATTGGGATTGTCATTTTTAAATTTTGCTATCAGACGTTCGCAATAGCTTTCGCGGTTTTTCAAAATGAACAGATTAAGCTCTTCTTTTACCCGGCTTTCTTCAAAGCTTTGCCATAATGATTGTTCACCGCTTCCGGATGATTGACTATATTCTGCCGATTCAATGACCTTGTTTATCAATTCCTTCTTTTTCAACTCAAGCTGAGTTGATAGATCTGCTAACAGCGTTTTGTTTTCTACCGCCCCTTGTAGGATCTCATTTTTTTGTGTCTCCAATTGTGAAATTTCATCACGCAATTGAATCACCTCAGCCGATTCTGAATTAATAAGCGATGACGAAACATTGCCCCGCAAATTTTTTAATCGCTGATCATAAGCATTGATATTAGCCTGCGCTAACTCCCGTTGCGTTTGAATTTCGGTTAACTGATTTTCCAACTGCGCTAATTCCTTTAGTAATCCTCCTTCAAGAGTAATATCCACTTTGGTCCTTTCGCGAAAGGTCTGCAATTCCCGTTCAGCAGTTTCCAGCCTGTCCCGTGCTATTTTTATTTGATCATCGACAAATGTTACCACATTTTGTGCTTCCTCCTGATCAATTTGCTGACACCGGTTTTTGAATTCATCAGTGGCTATGGTAGCCAGTTGAAAAGCAAGATATGGATCATGCGTTTTTGCCTCCAATTCATATAAATCCGTTATCTTTGAGGTAGTCAGTTTTAAATTGTCTTCGACAAACGAAAAAGCTTGTGTCATAGAAGAAATAGGGGAAACTTTATCTTCAGATAGCCGCTGCGCCACTGCTGCTTTAAACCGGCGACTTTTCACCACTGCTTCATAAAAGCCCTCTGGACGTATCTTTCGTCTCATGTTAAACTGGCTATTGAATCCACCTCCCAGCCCCATATCCATCATTTCAATCATAAAAGTACAGCCAGATCGATATTGCGGTGGTCTGGTAAAATTGTAAATGATTGTTGCCCCCAGGACGGCAAAAAAACTGATGAAGATCGTCCACTTGTAACGGAAGATAAGGTCTATATAATCTTTTAACTGCAATTCTTTTTCTTCCATAGTTATCACCCCTTATTTTGCTAAGCTGCCAAAACACGGTTGTAATTTTTGAAATTCATCGCTTGCGATAGTATTGGTATAAAACGATCCAATACAAAAGCTGTGCTACTACTAAAGCTTCTTTTGTAGCTGCCCAAACACTAGCCCAGATCGTTTTCTTGGTGCGAACTATAATGACATCTCCAGGCGCTACTATGGGCAGATTATGGTACGTTTGTGGATTTTTAAAATATCGACTCAAATTTATATCCAGTTCCATCGTTCGTTCTTCTTTTTTCCCTTCGAACATCGATATGTACATAATCTTGGATGAATTGGCATCTTCCTTGAATCCGCCCGCCATAAAAATCATATCTAAAATAGTGGCGCCGGGAAAATTATCATAAGTTCCCGGAACATTAACATTACCTAATACCTTCACCTGAGCAAAAACAGGGTTGCCGGTAACGACAATCAAGTCCTCATCCTTCAATAAAGGATTTTGCTCTAAATCCCCATCTAACATAAATTGCTCTAAATTATATGTAGTGGTGATCGCTCGTTCACCTTCTTTTCTGATTATGGTGATCGCTTTTTGGCTGGCGCCAGGCAGAATCTTGCCGGCTTGCTGAAGGGCGCCTTGTAATCGTGAATGATAGGGAACCTGCACCACTCCCGGATTGGCAACCTGACCTTGTACATTTACTGAAATTAAAGCAGCACGAGAAAAAATTGCTGTGACCATTGGCGGTGATGTAGAATAGGCTGATAATTGAGCGATGATCACCTTTCTTAATTGTTCAAGTGTCAGGCCATCGACCGGAATACTTTGCATAAAAGGATAGTCGATTGTGCCATTCGAACTTACTAATACGGTATTGCTTAACTCTGGGTGATCATAAACAATTATCTCTATCATATCACCCGGTTTTATCTTTCGTTCCTGCGGGAAGATGAGGGAAGGAAATATCAAGAAAAAAATAAAATAAAAGAATCGTTTTGTCGGTTCAGAATTCACAGTCATTAGTTACCTCAAATTTTGCATTGATTAGATCAAAAACGAAAATCTTTTATTGGTCTCAGGGAAGAAATGCTTTGTCCTTAATATAATAATATTATAATTAAAATCCAGTAAAATTTTACAAATTAGTGACTTTTTTAGGGTGCCTTACTAATCAATGCCACCTTCATTTCTTATTAAACCTAAACTTCTAAAATGGAGTTCTGAAAGAAACCGCTAAAGCGGTTATTATTTT
>CAZNDR010000340.1:0-4284 GCA_964571835.1 uncultured Cytophagia bacterium
TTCTAAAGGTCTTTGAGCGTTTTTTGCAGCCTTATGCCGTATGAATTTCCTTAATACGTTAAACTAACACTATCTTGTTTTATATTTTGATTTGTCAAGTAAGTGGGCAAATAGCTATTCCCATGCTTAGAATAGCAGGTCAAAAAATCTACCTATTTTGTAAGCAAAAATGCCTTTCGCAATTGAAATTTAGTGTGAAACCTGGATGTTCCTTCATCATTATCCGCTCAATAAATAAAAACTCTCTTGGCGATGTGGTTAAGTCGGGTAATGTCCACTGCTTGGGCATTTCAAGGTTGTCGCTCAAAAAATAACCCTGTCGATTTACGAGCCTGGATAGTGCTATCAAAAAATCATGCTATGCCACAGCATTTTTTAAACTTTTTACCACTGCCACAGGGACAAGGATCATTTCGACCGATTTTCAATTCACCTTTCTTGGCTAAGTGGCGAATTTGATCGGATTTATTGTCACCACAGTGCAGTCGTTTCCAGTCTTCGGCAATTTGTAAAAAGGTCGGATGGGCATGTTCAAAAAGCATTTTATGAGCCTGGCAGAAAAGGGATAAATTTTTATCCCCAGGATTGCGCTGGCGGTCTTTCGGGCAACCGCCAAAACAAAATCTAAGCCAGGGGCAGTTTTTACATTGATCGCTTAAATTCGATTTTTCTCTGCCGAAAGCATTTTGTCTTTCTGAATTTAAAATGTCGAGCAAATTATCTTCTAAAATATTGCCTAATTTCCACTCTGGCTCAACAAAGAAATCACAGGAAAAAAGATCGCCATTATGCTCAACGACCAGATAAACGCCGCATTCTTTCAACAGCGAGCAATCTGGCGGGATCAAATCGACGTAAGAAAAAAAGATTGAATCAAAGAAACGAATAGAGGTTTTGAGATCTTCTGTTGTAAAATCTGCTTGCCACAGATCAAACAATTGGATCAAGAATTCACCGTACTTTTCACCAGCTACCGAAAACGGAGCTACTCGCGAACAATCATGGACATCGGTTTCCACGATCGGGATAAATTGCATCCAATTTAAGCCGAGAGTTTTATGATGTGCGTAAATTTCTTGAGCGAAATTCACAGAATAATTATTCACGACTGAAAGCACATTCACGTTCACCTGTGAATCCAATAGTAGTTTAGCATTGTCGATAACGCGCTGCCAGCTTTTTTGGCCGTTGGAGAGCTTTCGGTAATAATTGTGCACATGTTCAGGACCATCAATCGAAATGCCAACAAGGAAATTATGTTTTTTTAGAAATTGCGCCCAATCCTTATTTATCAAAAGGCCATTCGTTTGCAAACCGTTTCCGACTATTTGACCTCGGCTATATTTTTGCTGAAGTTCGACAACTTTCTGATAAAAGGGAATGCCCATTAGTGTTGGTTCGCCACCCTGCCAGGAAAAAGAAATTTCTCTTCCTCCTTGCTGTAATGCTTGTTTGATGGTCTCTTCTAAAATTTCTTCGTTCATGCGATGAACTTTTTTTTCAGCAAATAATTTTTGCTTTTCAAGATAGAAGCAATAGGTGCACGCCATGTTGCAATCTGGACCTGTCGGCTTAATTAAAATTGAAGGTAACTGTTTTGCGTAATGGGTCGGTGTGATTTTTTTATTAGCAAATTTAGGTTGTGGGCTTTCGCTTTTCTGTTCATTAACGGTTGGCGGGATATATTCGATGTTAGCTTTTTGTCTGATCTCATCTAAAAAATGTTCTAATCGGGCGCGGCGATTTTCTTCACTCAACTGAGAAAAAATTTGCCCCTTAATCTGTTCAAACGGAATTAATTGCGCTGGTTTTTTGTCATAGACTTTGGCCAGGTGATAACCAAACTCAGTACGAAACACTTCACTTATTTGATTTTTTTTCAGCGAAAAGACAACGTCGTCAAAATTTTGAACCAAACGACCGCGCGGAAAATATCCCAGATCGCCGCTGTTTTCCAGACAATCCGATTGTTCCTCGGCTAATGTTTCAAAACTGTTGCCCCGTGCTAATTGGTTCTGGATTTCCAAAATTTCTTTTTTTGCCTGGCTTTCACTTTTAAAGGCATTGATATTTTTCACGATATGAGCCGCATGTACTTGCTCCGGTGAAATATACTGACTTTTATTTTTTAAATAAAACTGATAGGCTTGTTTTTTAGTTGGACGGGGAAGGTTTTCGCAGAGCTCATTAATGAGCCTTTCAATCTTTAATTGCAATTCCACCTTTTGTTTGATTTTCGTTTCGACTGCTTTTTCATTGATATATTTCTGAGCGAAATTCTGCTCGCCGCCATGTCCGGCAAGCAATTTTGGAAAAGCTTTTTCAACCTGGTGTTGGGGAATTTTCCGAGCATCGTTTGATGCCATCTGGCGGAGCAGTACTTTCTCGATGACATTTTCTTTTGCCCATTCCCACAATTGCTCTTCCTGTTCTTGCCTGGTTTGATGCGCAAAAACTTTTTGATATTCTGGTCTTAGCAATTGAACTTCTGCTTCAATTTGCGAAATTGGGATCGTTTCGCCATTGACTATCAATTTCATGGGCAACTCAAAGTTCGTCCTCAGTGCGTTTTAGGCTAACAAATAGGAGGGATGGTTTTTTATTTTATTGCTTGATGGTTCAGATCAAACCAAGCGTTGACATAATCTAAATCGCGGCTGGAATATTTTTTGTTTATATATTCATTCGTTTTGGCATTATAAAAATAGTCATCCTGCCATTTATTTGATTGCGTGATAATTTCTCGGATAGCATAAAGGATAAAATCATGCTCTTCATCGGTCATGGTCGGATGCAATGACAATCTCACCCAGCCAGGCTTGCGAGAAAGATTGCCAATATCGATTTGATCAGTAATTCTTTTTGATTCATATTTATCGATGTGCAATAAATAGTGTCCGTAAGTTCCAGCGCATGAACAGCCACCTCTCACCTGAATGCCGAACCGATCATTTAATAGCTTTACAAACAAATTATAGTGAACTATTGGTGAATAGAAGGAGAAGACACCCAAGCGATTCTCGATGTTATCGGCTAAAATAGTGAGGTGAGGTATTTCTCTCAAGGCTTTGAAGGTCTTGTGAACTAAATATTCTTCTCTTTGCAGAATTCGTTCTGTTATCATTTCATCTTTTAAGGCAAGACAAAGAGCGGTTTTGATGGCCTGCAAAAAGCCGGGAGTGCCGCCGTCTTCTCGCGCCTCAATATTGGAAACAAATTTATGATGTCCCCAAGGATTTGTCCAATCAACCGTGCCGCCGCCAGGCTGATCCGGCACTTGGCGTCGGTATAAATTTGAATCAAAAATTAATACGCCGGAAGTGCCGGGACCGCCTAAAAATTTATGCGGAGAGAAGAAAATAGCATCCAGCTTTTCCAACGGATTTTCGGGATGCATATTAATATCGACATAAGGAGCCGAGGCTGCATAATCGATGAAACAAAAGCCGTCATTCTCATGCATGATTCGTGCTAATTGGTGAACCGGCGTTTGAATGCCGGTGACATTCGAACAGGCAGTAAAACTGCCAATTTTTAGTTTGCGTTTTTTATATTTTTCCAGCGCACGGTACAAATCATTAAAATCAATCAATCCCTGTTCATCAGGTGCAATTATCTTGACATCGGCGATTGTTTCCAACCAGGAGGTATGATTAGAATGATGCTCCATGTGAGTTACAAAAATAATCGGACGCATTTCATCAGGCAAATGCAGATAATCTTTTAATTGTTCGGGCAACTTCAAGCCTAAAAGGCGCTGGAATTTATTGACCACGGTAGTCATGCCAAAACCACAAGTAATAATAACGTCAGAAGGCGCAGCGCGGACATGCTTTTTAATTTTTTCATGCGCCCGATGATAGGCATTAGTCATCGAAGTGCCAGTGATATTTGTCTCAGTATGGGTATTACCAATAAAAGGCCCCAGTTCATTGATAATTTTATTTTCAATCGGTCGATAGAAACGCCCGCTGGCAATCCAATCGGCATAAATTATTTTGTGTTCACCATAGGAATTTAAAAAGGTTTGGTCAATGCCAATAATGTTCTTTCGAAATTTTTCAAAATAATTTTTCAGAGGAGAACTCATCAATTTTGGCCTGCACTTTTTCTGTTATCTTGATTAGTTTTTTGAATTTCGGATTTTAAATCCAACTCACTTTTGCGCCTTTCTAATTCACTCACTATGGCTTCGAATATTTTTTGCCACTTTTTTGGATCATGAGCAAAAGAATTTTTGGTATAAAGGTAGTTATTATAGCTGACCTGATATGAATTTAATAC
>CAZNDR010000340.1:4294-5179 GCA_964571835.1 uncultured Cytophagia bacterium
ATTTAATACGCTGTCAATAAATGCTTGTCGCAAGCTAACTTCAACAAGATCTAGATGAGTAACCACATCGCAGTATATTTGGACAAAGGTTTTCTCAGCTATCAACTGCGGTTGATCATTTTTCTGACACGAGCTGAACAAAATAGCAAGCATTGTGCCAGCGATAATAAGCTCTTGCCTCATAAATATTTTTTCATCATTTAACCTTTAGAGAAAGCTATTTTTAAATCTCAATAAATATACAATAATCAAAACCACAATACAAGTTATTTTTATCTATCTTTCTATTTTGTCAATTATCGTTTGACGCTCAGAATTTGGTGCTGCGTACTATCAGCAAAAACATGTTCAGAGATACATCGAACCAGTAGAAATCGACATAGGTCAATCCTTCTCATCAAGCATGATTTCATCACCTTGCTCGCCAATAAAAACATGAAAAGGACTTAAGAATTTATCCTAAGTCCTTTTTTGAAATTGTGCCGAGGGCGGGAATCGAACCCGCATGATCCGAGGATCGCTGGATTTTGAGTCCAGTGCGTCTACCAATTTCACCACCTCGGCTTTTGTTTGGCATAATTTAAAAAAAATAAAATTAAAGTCAAGTAAAAATTATCAAACCCAACTAAATGACAAAATCCGAAGCGATAACAAGCCTCGGATTTTGTCTGTTTGGATTGGAAGGTATCTTATTTAATCAATGTCATTTTCAACACTTTTTTATAAACAATATTATCGATCGTCAAATTATCAACTTGCTTTTTCTCTTTGGCGATCAGTCTGATAAAATAAGTGCCGGTTATCACCTGAGTGCCATAAGCATCTGTTCCATCCCACCATTCAATAAATCGCCCTGAATTCAACTTATTGCAAATAATATTACGC
>CAZNDR010000341.1:0-5162 GCA_964571835.1 uncultured Cytophagia bacterium
GGAATGGACAATAAAAGTAGTCAAGCCAAAATGGCTCAAGGCTGCTTGTTCAATGAGCGAAAAAAAATCGTTATCATATTCCCAATCTGAGGCGAGACAAATATCAAAAATTTTAGCCATAGCGTTCATTAAAAGTTAAAAAGCATTCAAAAAATTAAAAGAGAAAATTTTAACCAAAAATTTTTTTTACTAAGGTGCACCCCAAACCTGGCTCTGAATCAGCATATAAAGTGCCGCTCTGCAATTTTACACTACCTTGAAAAGGATCATCGATCAAATCAAGATGACCATCCAAATCAGCGTACCTTAGATGTGGCTGGGAGCAAGCAAAATGCAATGCGGCGGCAATAGCTAACGCCGATTCGTCCATGCAGCCGATCATAACGCCAATCCCGGCTGACGCGGCGATAGCGCTGATCTGTCTGGCTTCAGAAATTCCTCCAACTTTCATTAACTTAATATTGATCGTATCAGCATATTGATTTTTGGCAATCTGCAACATTTCTGCTTTGGTGGTGAGGCTTTCATCAGCCATAATTGGCACATACGACTCCCGTTTGATTTTTTCTAACCAGTCCAGATTTTGGTGAGGAGTCGGCTGTTCGATAAATTCTAATTTGGCAGATTGGGTTTCCTTGGCAAAACGAATTGCTTGCTCAACGGTGTAGCCTTGGTTAGCATCAAAGCGGAGTGCCATAAAATCGCCGACAGCTTCTCGCACTTTTCGAATACGGATGATGTCTGTTTCCAGATTTTTACCACCTTTGATTTTCAAGGCAGAAAACCCTTGATGTGCATATTCGATCGCCCGTCTGATCGTCTCGTCCTCTGGCATTATACCAATGGTGACACTGGTTTTAATCTGCTGGCGAAAGCCTCCTAATATTTTCCACAATGGCTGATTAGCTGCTTTGCCCAAAATATCGTGCAAAGCCATATCAACCGCGGCTTGGCTTGCCGGATTATTGGGTAGAGCAGTTTTGATTCTCTCCAGCAATAAAGATAAGCGCAGCGGATCCGAATTTAGTATTAGATCGGGTATTACAGTGCGCAGATTATTCAGCACTATTTCTGAGGTTTCGCCGGTGACAAATTCATCGGGCGCAGCACAACCAAAACCGACAAGTGGCGTGTCGGTCCGCACCATCAAAAAAACATTTTTTATTGATTCATACGATTCGTAGGCGATGGCATAAGGCTGCGATAAAGGCATTTCGACAGCCACCGCTTCGATTTTAGTAATTTTCATTGTTATACAATTATCTCGATGTCGAATGATAAATAATTGCCAGACTTTTCAACTGAGTTTTTTTTAATGTGAACTTAGTAAATTGTTTCAATCAGACATTTAAGTCTTCGCGACGACATGTTTTTATTTTTTGAATTTGTTTTTTCTAAATTTTATAATAGCAGCGATTAGTTTGTCAGCGCCTTGCACAAGCACATCGACCACCGGCACGCCGGTTTTTTGGGCCAGAACTTCGCAGGTTGCATCGATCTGATTGGCGGAGATGTTTTCGTGATTGAGCGCGATGGCTAACACCGGTTTTCCTGATATTAGTTCAATTGCTTGAATTTGCTTTTCAATCGGATGAATGGGAAAACCAGGAAAGCCATCATAATCTCGGCGTTGCGGTGCATGTTGAAGAATAACGGCATCAGGCCGTCCGGCAGCTAAAATTTCAAATCCTCCCGGATAGGCTGGATTCATCAAGCTGCCCTGTCCTTCGATGATAATAAAATCAGGATGCTCATTGCGCCAGGCTGACCACACCGCATGTTCAATTTCGCCGGAAACAAAATCATTGATCAATGAATCTAAGATCAACCCGTATTTTGCACCTTGCATCCAGGCTGTTTGTCCAGTGCCAATCATTTCAGCTCGATAACCTGCCTTTTCCAAGTTATGGACCACAATCCAAGCAGTAGTGCGTTTGCCCACTGCGGAATCGGTTCCCAGTACGGCAATTTTAAAAGAATCAACTTGATCAATTTTCCCCTCGAAAAAATGAAGCTCATGGCGTGACGGCGTTTTTCGGACATCGCGCAGATGAACCTGATGTTCTTCTGCTAACTTAACAATTTCTTCATCGGCACAAAGAAAATCATGCAAGCCACAATCAACATTCAGTCCGCGACGATTGGCATCTTTAATTGCGCCGCGGGCTGTGGCAGTAAGCCTTCCGCCATCGGGTGCCAAACCGATGACAAAAAAAGTCACTGAAAGTCCCTGCGCTTGAGCTTCAGTCAGTGATGAGTCAATGTTTTCCAAAACTGGAATCTGTTTCGGTTTGCCATCAAGAATAGTACCAGCATCCTGTCCAGCATATTGACTGTCGATTACCGACAGCACATTGTAGCGCCTGGTAAAACGAACCAAGCCATGGGCTGTTTTGCCGTTTGGCGTGTTAAAGGCGCCTTCGCAGTAAATAATAGCATTACCTTCGAGAGATGAATTCATGCTTTTTCCCACAACAAAGTCACAGCAGATAAGAATGTAATTGGACCGGGGAAAAAATAATCGCTTCTATTTGTTAGATGAAACATCGAGCGTGCAGATGATATCATTGCGCAAAACGAGCGCTGTGATTTTCTTCCAAAAATGTGAATAAGATTAATATTTCAGCCGTTAATTCAGTCGTCAAAATTTAAAATTTAAACCATTTCACTGTTAGAAAAAAATTAAGTTTCTATTTTTTAGACTAAGATAAAAATATTTGTAATTAAATTTTGTCTACTGAAAATTGCTTTCAGCAAAAGCTAGTGCACATTAGTTCACCACTTCGCAGCGCTAAATTTTGCCCATACCAAAACGTTTGGTGACTTACAAAATCAAATCAAACAAATGCGGCAAACGTATTTTTAATTTTCCCTGGACTAGCGAACCAACGCCAATGAATTCGTCATTAAATGTCAGAGCGTAATAGCCTGTTTTTTGCCCCGGCAACTCAATCCAACCAGCTTTGAACAGCTTCATTAGCTGCTTCGGGTCCAGTTTTAGAATGGCGCTTCTGATTCGATCATTGAGCAGCTGGACGCTGGCATTAGTTAGCTTCCAGCCCAGCGATCCTTTTTCTGCTAATAAAAGGCCAGCTTTGATCAAATTGGTGTCGGGAATAAACTGCCAATCTTTTGGCAACAGCCAGATCCGCTTTTTGCCCATCAAATAATGGTACAACTCAAAAAATTGTAAATTTATTCCCCAGCAAATCGAAAGATTTTTGAGAATCTCAAAGACCGGCTGGTGCTGGACTGGCAAAGCAGGGCGAAATTCTTTTTCTTTTTTGAAAGGATTTATTTTAATGGCAGCAGTTTTATTTAATCGAACAATAAAAAATCCTTCCATTGAATGCCTCTGAGGATAGATGCGAATCGCATTTTTTATCGGTGAAGCAAGCAGCTGATTTTGATAATCGATAATGCCGGTTTGAAAAATGCCGCTAGCTAAAAGCGGAATTTTTTCGATAGTTACCGGATATTCTCGGACGATCCGATCGATGATCAATTCGTTTTCTTCAGGACAAAGCGAACAAGTTGAATAAATAATGATGCCACCTGGTTTGCAGGCTTTGATGGCCGAGACAAGAAGTTGATATTGCAGGTTAGCTAAGCGGCGCAGCCTTCTGTAACTCCACCACCTGCTTATTTCATCAAACTGAGAGGGCAGAGTTCCCAGCGCTGAGCAGGGCGCATCGAGCAAGACACGGTCAAAAAATTCTGGAAACAGGTTGCCGAGACGCTGGCCCGGCTGGTTGAGAACAACATCATTGATCGTCCCAGCACGAGAGATATTGGCTACCAGCGGCAATAGTCGACGGGCTGAAACTTCATTGAGCACTAATTTGCCGGTATTATTCATCAAAGCCGCTATCTGAGTTGATTTTGAGCCTGGCGAAGCAGCCATATCCAAAATGGTTTCGTTGGGCTGTGGGGCTAACGCCAAGACTGGCAATTGCGAGGCCAAACCTTGATACAGAAACTCGCCCTTAAAAAACGCCAGCGTGTGACTGAGCGGCAAAAAATCATTCTCGATGATTAGACCGTGCTGATTGATTGGATGAGATCGGAATGGCACCCGCCAATTGACTAATTTCTCCTTTACTGAAGCCAAATTCGATTTGAGCGTATTGACGCGAATGGCCGTTGGTTCAGCTTCACTGGAGAGGAAAGAATGATATTGATCCTTTAAAATAGAGATCAGGTAGTGAGCGAGTTCAAGATTTGGCTTTTTCATTAGCTTGAATTGAATTTTTTGAGTGTTTAGCAAATCGTGGCTGTAGTCAAGAGAGTGGGATTGGCGAAACAGGACATCACCCTTTCCTGATTTATCTGGGCTCAGGGTCACAATTCAGCAAAGGTCTGCTGAGTGCAGACCAAGCATAGCCCACGTTTTGCTATTCACTCAAATTTTTCTATTTGATTGGATCAAATATAACGATAATAATTGAAATGGTCAAGAGAAGGTTTGCGGATAAAATTTTTGAAAAATTTTTATGAACCACTTTTTCATTTCGATTATCTAATCTGGCAGTAAAATTTAGAGTGGAGAGAGTTGTGAGTTACTATTTTTCCAAACAGACTGATCTGCCTTTTGCTGAAGCGATTGAAAAGATAACCAATGAATTAAAGAGCGAAGGATTTGGCGTGCTCACAGAAATTGATGTCCAGGCGACATTAAAAAAAAAGTTGAAGGTTGATTTTCGGCGCTACAAAATTCTTGGCACCTGCAATCCGCCCTTTGCTTACGAAGCGCTCAAAAATGAGGAGATGATTGGCTTGATGCTGCCCTGCAACGTCGTTGTTCAGGAAGCAAAAGATGGAAAGACCGCCGTTGCAGCAATCGATCCAATGACTTCGATGCAGGCGGTTAAAAATGCTAAATTAAGTGAAATAGCCCGACAGGTTCAGCAGAAGTTGAAGAAAGTCATCGATAATATTTAAGCGCGCACTTTGCTTGTGGCTAATGTTCAGTTTTTCCTGATCTGAAATAAAGGCCAAACGAGAATGTACTGAATGATGGCGTTTTGGTCACAGCTTGGTCTGGATATCAATCGAAACTGATGAAATAAAATCTGAATTATTTATGACCAAAAGGATCAGTGGTTAAATCAGATAGGCATTTAAATGATAATGACTGCTGCCCCTTTTTTTTGATCCTGCCA
>CAZNDR010000342.1:0-5134 GCA_964571835.1 uncultured Cytophagia bacterium
ATCGCTCGTGCGATATGAGTGGTCAAGTAATGGTAATTACTGATATGAGGCAACAGATAAAAATAAGAAAAGCTGTTAACATTTTTATTATTAAAATAATCCAGCAGCAATTTTTTGACATCTTGAATTTGTTTCAGAATGGTCTTTTGCTCAGCAATTTTTTTTAAAAAACTGATTAGCAGGTGTGAGAATACCGCTGCCAATTCAGTATCATCTTCGTCAGGATAGAACTCCCTGATATGAAAAAATTGCTGCCATTTTTTTAGACTTGTTTTCAACAATTTGCCCGTTGTTTTAGCAAACTGAATATTTCCTTGACGGAGGTATTCTAAAAAAAGATCGACTTGGTGAACGAAGCGATTGTCATCGGCATAGGTGAAAAATTTTTTCGGCAATTTATTAGCCGATTTCAAGATCGCAATTTCAGGCAACGGCAATTGTTTTTTTAAAATATCACTCAGTTCTTTATTGATAAAAACTATGCCGTTTCGTCTTTCGGCGAAATAATCAAATTTAATTTGATGCTGAAAAATTAAAAAATCAGGATGAACTATTTCGCTGGCAAAGTTAAAACCGCCTTTGGGAGATGAAAGAATTTGTATCTTAAGCTCTTTTTCCAAATGCTGCACGCTGCGGGTACTGCCCTCCCAAACTAATGTTTCAAATAAATTTTTCACTGTCTTGGGCAGACGGGTCAATAGTGATTGAAGCAGCTCTTTGTCCAAAAGGATATGAGCAAAGATGGTAATGAGGTGCGACTTTTTGAGTTTATCAATAATGCTAATATCCGGTTCAATTGAATTTTGCTTCTTGATAATAGGAATAAGATGCAACGAAGCAAGTTTTTTTAATATGGCCGCGCTATAATTCCGGGCGATGATATCTTCGCATTTATAATGCAGAGCTGTCTTATTCTCATTAAAATGCTGGTACCATCTGAACTTATCCTTGGTTGAAATTGATTTTGCAGGTGGCGAAGGAAGTGCCAAATCAGCATCTTTCTTATCTACAGGTGATTGATAGTTAACATATTCACGTGCCAATTTTTTGACGTTTTGATCCGGATCGTGACATAATTTGTGCAAAATTTCTTTTGCCCATGGATTACTGTTTTTATCGACAGCTTTTAAGGCACTGACAACTCTCAGTCTCACCTCGACGTTGCTATTTGTTGAGGCTATCTCCGCCATGTAGTGAACTTTTTCATAAGCCGGATTTATAGCGCAAGCTAATTGTACGATATTAATATTAAATTGCCAAGGATTCTGTCTATACAATTTGGTGAGCAATGGCAGGATATTGTTTCCTAGCTCTAAACACGTATCATAAGCTGCTTGTCTGACCATTTGTGACAATGGATGTCTCGTCACATAACCCAGTTGTTCTATTAATTGCACTTCCAGCGAAAAACGGTTGGGCGTTTTTTCCTGTTCATAGATTTCCTTAAAACGATAAAGAAACAAAAAGCGCCAGCGAAGGCCATTGCTGGATGACATAGCCTTTCTCAAATCGGGCAAAGCATAGTTGGCGATTTTTTCGGCTTCGACACAATTTTTGATATTGGCAACAACGCAATCAAGGCACTCGGCACCTAATTGAGTAAAACAAGCTGTTTGATGAATTTTTTTATGGCACACAAAGCAAGTTAATGCCCGCGGCGTTACCGTACGCCAATTATTTATGACATCAAAATCAGCCAAAAAATTGTTATTAAAAAGAGGCGTATCTGCCAGATTCATTTTTTAGATTCCCAATACAAAATCAACATCATCTTCATCCAGCGATTTTATCGAGGCACCATCGCTGGAAATTAAATTATCGAATAGCTCGCTCTTTCGCTGTTGCAATTCTAATATTTTTTCTTCGATGGTTTTTCGTGTGATAATTTTATAGCTAAAGACTGTTTTATCCTGTCCAATACGGTGTGTTCGATCAATGGCTTGATTTTCAGCCGCGACATTCCACCAGGGATCGTAGATAAAAATGTAATCCGCTGCAGTCAGATTCAATCCCAAGCCGCCAGTTTTTAACGTCATTAAAAATACTTTGTAGAGGTCATCATTTTGAAATTGATCCACCAAAGTTTGCCTATCGCGCGTCGCACCGGTCATTACCAAATAATTGATGTTGTTTTTTTCCAGATCAGTTCCAATGTTTTCCAGCGCATGGAGAAAATTGGCGAAGACCAGCACTTTGTGGTCGTTGGCAATTACATCCTGAATATTTTCTAAAAGTACTTCCCGCTTAGCTGAGATTATCTGATCATCACTTTTAGCTTCCGGGGTAGAGGCAATCTGCCGTAGTTCACTCAAAGCCTGCAAAATGAAAAATTGGGATTTCTTGATGCCAAGCTGAGCGATTTGCATTTTTACCGTCTGGTAATAAAACATTCGCCGCTGCTCATAAAAGCGCTGTTGTTCCGGTGACATCTCCACGTATAAGGTCTGCTCGACCTTTTCTGGCAAGTCTTGGAGCACTTCTTTTTTTAAGCGACGGAGAATAAAAGGATAAATCTTCTTTTTCAATTCGTGCAACGCCTCTTTATCGTCTTCACGTTGAATGGGCAGCGAATAATGAGCGTTAAAATCATCAATTGAACCAAACATCGATGGATTGAGAAAACGAAACAGCGAGTAAAGCTCAGTTAAGTTATTCTCGACCGGCGTACCGCTCAGCGCCAACCGATATTCTGACTTCAGTAGCATAATTGCTTTTGAGCTTTGCGAATTGATGTTCTTGATATTTTGAGACTCATCAAGAATGATATAGAAAAAATTAAGCGGAGTCAATTTATGGATATCCTTGCGCACTGTGGCATAGGTGGTAAAAATGAGATTTTTCGTGATTGCGTCATCTAGGATTCGATCCATGCCATGATAAATATAATAAGTCAGCCGTGGATTGAATTTTTCGACCTCATTAGCCCAATTAAAAAGTAATGTTTTTGGCATAATAATCAACGTAGGCACCTTCTGTTCGGGATAAATTTTCGACAGTATGGCGATCGCTTGAATTGTCTTGCCAAGTCCCATATCATCCGCTAAACAGCCGCCCAGTCGATGAGTCAATAAATAATTTAACCATTTGAAGCCTTGCTGCTGATAGCTCCGTAGTTCACCTTTTAACTGTGGGAACTGCACCTGGGCTTTATGCAGTTCGTTAAATCCTAAAAATATGTCACGAGACTTTTGTAACGATTCACTGGCAATTTTTTCATCGATCAGCTCTTCGACAATGGGCAAATCAAAAAAGGAAATCCTTATCTTTTTATCCTGCTTTTTAAATAGCCGTTGCAGTTTGGCAATATAATTTTGGTTGATGATGGCGTGTGTGCCGTCAGTCAATTGAATGTAATTGCTTTTTTTGAATTGCGTTAACGCATCAAAAAGCGAAATCATTTGTCCCTCAATTTCCAGATTAGCTTCGCCTTCTAAAAAGTCGATGCCATGAGACAGTGCTAAGTTTAATTTAGGCGCGACAGTGCGAACTTTGTAAGTCTTCAGTTTTTCAGCGCCATAAATGATATACTTGGTCACCAAATAGGTCAAATCACGAAAAATAAATTCTTTTGCTAACGCCTCTTCAATGACGAACAGGTTATCATCGATGAAGTAATTAGCGCTATTCTTCAAGGCTCGTTTGGCCTTTTTCAACAGGTTTTCAATTTCCTGAAAACAGCTATAAACATCTTCCCGAATGACATCGCTGACCATCATCTTTTTTTCTAAATCGTTGATGCTGACAATTTTAGAAATGTCATAGTCATCTATCAAATTAGAATCAAAACCTTGCAGGGAGGTTGAGATTCTCAAGTACAAAGAATTATCTCTATCAACCTGATCAAAGATGAGTGTCGGTTGAGTGTGCTTTTCCGGTCCAGTCAATATTTTATAGTTTTCATAGCGAACCGTGATATTATCAAAATATGAATAGAGCAGGGAAAGGTATTTTTCCAGTTGAGTGACTAACAAGCGAGTTTCAAATAGAGGCAGCTGGCGGAAGTTCTCACTCAGTGGTTGAATGGTGTAAATTTTTCCATAGCAAAAGACCTGACTTTCGGTCAGGAATTTGACATGCTGAAGCTGTCTGCCTTTATGCGCCAGATAGATTGTTGCGGTCAAATATTTATCATCAGGAACAAGCTGCAATATCAATTTGGCAGTCTCTTCGACAAAGGTCAACGGTTGCATTTTTTCATCGACAAAACGAGCATTATTTTTTAACTGCCAGATTAAATATTCGTGTTCGTGCAGATAAATTCTGCCATGTGGCGCTGCCCAATCGATTCGAAAAATTGATTTTTCTTGAATATGATTGATGGTTTTTAATAATTCGCGCGTGTTGCCGCTGTAGAATTCATATTCCGTTTCTACTTCATTTTGTTTCTTATCAATTACCGCGATGTAAGCACCAACTTCATCAAAGCAGAGCTGAAAGAAAATTTCATCGACGGCTGGCTTGGTGGAAACGATTTTTCTGCTTCGCTTGAGTGCATTGAAAAGATTAATGTCATCCATATTAGATTTCTAAGCTACTATATTAGATTAAAAAATTTGAAGTCAACACAAAGTCATATTTGGAAGTTAGCAATCAAATTTATTTTTTGAACAGCTCATCATGTCTGCAAGTACCTGATTAGGTTTTTTGCGCTCGTTTGAAATATACAAAACTAATAATATGAAATGCAATAATAAAAATATGGTAGTGTGAAATACCTATAAACAAAAAGTAGCCGTTGCAGAAAAAGTTATGCTGAGACTATTGGTACGAGAATTGTGTTTTGAATTAGGCAAAAAAATGCAAATGAAAGGATGGCATTCATATAAAATCAAAAATTTCTGTTACGACGAGGAAGATTTTCTTAAATAGATCATCAAAGACCTAAAAATTATTCCCGGTGACCATGGAAACGAGCAGCGCAAAGGATTTCAGATCAAGGGAACAATGTGATTTGCGAAGCTGGACTCCCGCTGTGCCACAAAGGAAAATGCGTCCCCCGAAAACAGGAATTATTTACGTCAAGATACCTGTCCTAGCTTTTTCGATAAGAAAATTTTGCATAAGCATAATTGGTGTCCTTTATTTCATACAAAATTTATCAATGGAAAGGGAGGAAATGAAATAATACTTATCC
>CAZNDR010000343.1:0-5114 GCA_964571835.1 uncultured Cytophagia bacterium
ACCCAAATATTATTTTATTATTTCAAATTGTGCAATAAAATTTGATCTGTTATTAGACTTTATTTCAGCCACAAAATAGGAGAAAAAAATGGATAACAGAAAAATGGACCTTATCTGGGGAGTGCTCATCGTTCTATTTGGCGTATTGTTGCTGTTGGTCACCACCGATGTCATCGACATTCGCGTTAATACGGCGTGGGTTTTTGGTACGTTATTCTTTTTTGTATTTTTATTCTTCAACGGGCTTTATTTATCGAAACGCGGCCAACAATTCTGGCCTTTGATACCAGGCATCACCTCTCTTGGCTTGTCCCTGCTCATCTTGAGCGAAGAAGTCGGACTGCGCGGTCAAATTGGCGCTGGTTTGTTTATTTTATTCATTGGCCTAAGTTTTTTAGCGGTAGCGATTTTGCACAAAGAACAATGGTGGGGTGTCATTCCTGCCGGCATGGTGGGCAGCGTATCATTGGTCATATTTTTTGGCGACATTGTCGGCGTTGGACTCATGTTTTTATGCATGGGTTTAACTTTTTTAGCTTTATATTTTATCCTGCTCGGCCGACCCGAAAAACACTGGTGGCCGCTTATCCCCGGCGGAATTCTGGCATTTATGGGATTGTTATTCCTTTTCTTTGGACCAGTGGAATTTGGTAAATATATTTTGCCAGTCGCGCTCATTATCGTCGGTCTTGTTCTCATCTTTCAGCATGCAAAAGAAAAAAAAGAAACGAAAACTGAAGAACACTAAATCGCCTTTTCGAAACCTGCCAAAGGCTATTTTCGGAGTGAAAAATTGTCAAATATTAAGAAGGAAGAACTTCTATTTTGCTCAAGCAGCACTAAATTGGATTTAACCGAATCGAGGCGCGAATTTCACATTTCCCAAGCTGCAAGGGACAGGTACCACTTTGACGAACAGCTTTTTTCGTTGTCTGGCAACGTGATCTTTGCTAACTTTCACGCGGTGCGGCAGTTTGTTAAAAAATTGAATGACAAGCGGGATCTCATCAATTTCCCGGAACAGACCATTCACGCTGGTCAGATAAATGCGATGGGTCTGATTGATGAAATTTTGCATTTCATTGTCGAGCTGTATCGACAACAGGCAAACAGTAATCTCAACCAAAAAGCCCTGCAATGGCTGAATGATCAATTCGGAGCAGAAATTGTCGACAATACGCTGCGCCGGTTTGCCAGGGAGTTTCCTCCGCTGGCGGTTTACAACAAAGAAATCGATCTCGAGGAATATCTACAGGGATCAACCACCGGCACCGCTAATAGAGAAATTTTATTGGAAGAAATGATGCTGCTCTGGCTAGCCAATATTAATCCAGCCTTTTCTCCTTTTTTGGAATTATTTGACGATGCTGATTTGGAAAAACACTCATCATATCTCAAAATTTTGAATAGCTTGAAAATTTTTTTAGAGAACCAACCTTTCTTTGGACCCGACCATCAAAATCTGATCGACATGCTCCGCTCACCCGCCATCGCTGTTCCCCATTCACTTCCCGGGCAACTGCAGTACATACTCGAAAAATGGAGTTCGTTGCTCGGCAAATATTTATATCGCCTGCTCAGCAGCCTTGATTTAATCAAAGAGGATGATAAGATGCGCTTCGGCGTCGGTCCAGGGGTAACGCAGGTATATGACTTTGCCAGTCATGAATTTGAACCAGAGCGGTTCAGCGAAGATAAGTATTGGATGCCGAAATTAGTGCTGATCGCCAAAAGCTCGCTGGTGTGGTTGGATCAACTTTCCAAAAAATATAGGCGTCCTATCAATCGGCTTGATCAAATCCCTGATGAGGAATTGGATCAATTAGCACAATGGGGTTTTACCGGATTGTGGCTTATCGGCATCTGGGAGCGAAGCACGGCATCCAAAAAAATCAAACAGCTCAGCGGTAATCCCGAAGCTGAATCGTCTGCTTATTCATTATATGATTATGTCATCGCTTCAGACCTGGGTGGCGATGCAGCTTTTTTCAATCTTAAAGAACGTTGTTGGAAAAGAGGCATTCGTTTAGCCAGCGACATGGTTCCCAATCATACCGGCATATTTTCCCAATGGATTATTGAGCATCCAGATTGGTACATCTCTCAAGCTTTTTGTCCCTTTCCTTCCTATTCGTTCAACAGCACAAATTTATCGGAAAATGGCCGAATCGGACTCTACATTGAAGATCACTATTACGATCGGACTGATGCCGCGGTAGTTTTTAGACGAGTTGATTTTTGGACTGGTGAGACAAGGTTTATCTATCACGGCAACGATGGTACCAGCATGCCCTGGAACGATACTGCACAACTCAACTATCTCAATCCCGAATTGCGAGAAGCCGTCATTCAGAAGATTTTGCATGTAGCACGGCGCACGCCGATCATCCGTTTTGATGCTGCCATGACGCTAACAAAAAAACATTACCAGCGATTATGGTTCCCTGAGCCCGGCACAGGCGGCGATATTCCTTCACGCGCCGAACATGGTTTATCTAAGGCACAGTTTGATGAACGAATTCCCACAGAATTTTGGCGAGAAGTTGTCGACCGAGTGGCGCAAGAACAGCCAGATACGTTACTGTTAGCTGAGGCTTTTTGGCTTATGGAAGGTTATTTTGTGCGCACGTTGGGCATGCATCGCGTGTACAACAGCGCTTTTATGAACATGCTCAAAAATGAGGAAAACAGCCAATATCGCAGCGTAATAAAAAATACCCTCGAGTTCAATCCAGAAATTTTGAAGCGCTACGTCAATTTTATGAACAATCCCGACGAAGAAACCGCTGTGGCGCAATTCGGCAAAGACGACAAATATTTTGGTGTGTGCATTTTGATGGTCACCATGCCCGGTTTGCCCATGTTTGGTCACGGTCAAATCGAAGGTTTCACCGAAAAATATGGCATGGAGTACCGCCGCGCATACTGGGATGAGCAGGTGGACTGGTTTCTTATTCAGCGCCATGAGCGAGAAATTTTTCCCTTAATGAAAAAACGCTACCTGTTCGCTGAAGTGGAAAATTTTCTGCTCTACGATTTTTACGCCCCGCAAGGTTACGTCAATGAAAATGTGTTCGCTTATTCTAATCGATTTGAAAACGAGCGGGCATTGGTGCTTTACAACAATAAATTTGAGCAGGCGCGCGGCTGGATAAAGACCTCGGTTGCTTATGCAGCGAAACTCAGCGCTGAAAGCGACAGCATGCAACTCACTCAAAAATCGCTCGGTCAGGGTTTGGCGCTGCCAAATGAAAGCAACTATTTTACCATTTTTAGGGACCAGATTTCCGGGCTGGAATACATTCGCAGCAGCAGACAATTGTGTGAACAGGGATTGTATGTGGAATTAGGTGCCTTCAAATATCATGTCTTTCTGAATTTTCGCAATGTGCAGGATAATCAATGGTGCCACTACACGCAATTGAATGCCTATTTGGACGGACGCGGCGTGCCCAGCATCGAGGAGACTTTGCAGGAAATGATCCTGCGTCCGCTTCACCAAAAATTTGAGCAGTTAGTGAGTATCAACCTGATGAAAAAGCTGGTCAAAAATCTCTCTGCACCAGGGAAAAAAAAGATAGAAACTGACCTGCTCGAAAAAATTGAAAACAAATATGGCGCATTTTTGAATGAAGTCAATACTCATTTTAGCCGACATGCTGATACAGTTAGATTGGCGCGCTATATGAGATTGCAGTTCGAAAAACTCCCCCAGCTTAAAAATTTATCATCTATTTCCCGTGCCCTCAATTATAAAAGCGCCGCCTTTTTCTTGAAAGAATTTATTGACCGCCAGGACAATTTTTGGCCAACAATGACCTGCTACCTGCTTGTCCATGAATTGGGCAAAGTGGCCAATAGACAGGACTTTGCTGATCTCAGCCGCAGTTGGATCGATGAATGGCTGCTGGGGAAAATCATCAACTCGGTTTTTGCTCAACTTGGGCTCACCGACTCCGAATCCTGGCACGTTTTGATGACAATAAAAACGCTCACCACCTGGCAAAATCGGCTGTTTGGGATTGATGGGAAAATTCGAACATGCTATCAGTTCTTAAATTCTCTACTTGAGGATCCGCTGGTCCAGCAATTCATGCAGGTCAATCGCTACCAGGGTGTTTTGTGGTTCAATAAAGAGTCGTATGAATCGTTGATCGGTTGGCTGTTTGTCGTGGCGGCATTGAATTGCTTAGTTGAAGATACACCCAAATTAGTTGGGAAATTATTTTCTTCGGTAAAAAGTTTACTGAAAATTGAAGCAGCATCTGGTTATCGCGTGGAGCGGTTGCTTGAAGCGGCAAAAAAAATGATTTGATAGCTTGATGCAAAGTTTCACAATTAAATTTCTAATGGTAGCTTCATAAATTTCGACTGGAAGCTAACAGTACAGATACCTACCAAAACAGAAAATAATCGGAAAAGAAAAAATGCCAAACTCAAAATTAAAAGAAAATTGGAGTCCACCTTAAAAATTGATGTTTTAAATTATGAGCAGCGAACTCCAATTCTGATGGTTTGAACAGTACAACTTTTTAACTCAGTTCAGCAGCCATCTTTAAAAATTCAGCCTCAGCAAAGGCGCGCATAGTCTCGGATGAAATCCCTGCCGAAGCGAAACCTGCCAGGATGGCTTTAAAAGCAGTTTCATCATCCGGCGCTTCGAGGATGACGAGAGCATCGTACTGCCCCATTAAAAAGTACATATGCTTTAATTCTGCGCCCAGGGCTCGCATCCCATGCTTTAATGTTTTAATCCGAGTCGGAGTCTCTTTCAAGTCTCCAGCACTTTTTTGGCTAAAGCGAAGTAAATGAATAAACGTTGCCATGTTTTGCTCTCCTTTTCTGATTAAATTGTTCGTTACATATTTGTCTCTATTTGGCTTGTTCCATCTAAAAAATCTTCCTCCTTCTTTTATGTCGCAATCTACCTATAAAATCGAGAATCAAATTAAGTTTTAGGCTTAACATAAAAATTTTTATGGACAAACGCAACAGAAAAATCAGCACACTGAAATGAAATCCGGCGAAAAAATTTCAGCCAGGTTAACCTCAAATTAGCCAAAATTCTTCTTGCATATTAATGTCAATCATATTATACTTAGCCTAATCAAACC
>CAZNDR010000344.1:0-5114 GCA_964571835.1 uncultured Cytophagia bacterium
GTACAAAAAGAGGCAATTTATAGTGCTACAAAAAATCTGTCTGCCGATCAAGAAAGAACTTCAGGAACTGGAATCCAAATTTTCTTCCATTATTGATACTGATGTCAAATTAATTAAAGATATTTTTTCTTACCTTGTTTCTGCCAAAGGGAAACGGCTCCGTCCAATATTGCTATTGCTTAGCAGTGGCTTGTTGGGAAAGCCAACCAAAAAATCGATTGATGCCGCTATTGTCATCGAACTGCTGCATTCAGCCACACTTATTCATGATGATGTCGTTGATAATTCACATTTGAGAAGAGGCAATCCTTCCGTCAATTCGATCTGGGAAAACAAAATTTCTGTATTAATAGGAGATTTTCTTTTTGCCCATATTTTCGCCTGTTTAGTGAGAATGAATGATAATAAATTAATCAAGCTCATTTCTGATGTCACTTCAAGGATGAGCCAGGGCGAGTTGCTGCAAATGGAGCGGGCTCATGATTTCCGCATCGATGAACAGATTTACATGAAGTCAATTTCTTTTAAAACTGCTTCATTGATCGCTGCCACCTGCCAGATGGGTGCCATTACCTCTTCTGTCAATAACAATTTAAAACATGAAGAAAATTTAAGACGCTTCGGAGAGAAACTCGGTCTTGCCTTTCAGATTAAAGATGACCTACTGGATTTTTATGGCGCTGAAAAATCAATGGGCAAACCAATCGGTAAAGATTTGATGGAAAATATTATCACCCTGCCGGTTTTATATAGCCTCAACAGCACAGATCAAACCACTCGCAACCAGATGCTCGCTATCCTTGAGAATGGTAAAGATGAGAATTCACAGATCATTGTTGATTTTGTAAAAGCCAATGGTGGCCTGGAATATGCGGAAAAAAAGGCAAACTTATACATTGAAGAGGCAATCTCCTGTTTAGAACCGTACCCCACCTCTTCCTACAAAGAATCGCTTATGCTGCTTTCAGATTATATTACCTCTCGGAATAAATAGCCCATGAAGAAAACTGCTCTTGCCATAATTATTTTTTTGAATTTACATTGCACCTTCTCTTCAAAAATCGTCCCCGTTGAGCGAACAAAAATATTGATGGATACTTTTATTCAGATTATCATTTATGATCAGGACAAAAAAACTGACGATGTGCAGAGGATAATTGATTTAGCTTTTCAGCGAATTGAAGCAATCGATCGAATGGCGAATAACTATAACGACTCCAGTTTTATTTCCCTTATCAATCGCCAAGCTGCCTTTCGACCAATAATTATCGATAGCGGATTTAAAAAAATAATTATGACCGGCATCCATATCTCTGAACAATCTGATGGTATGTTTGATATAACCATTGGCAGTCTTAAGCGACTGTGGCATTTTTCAACTGATAGCTGCCAGATAGCAGATGCTGATTCAATTCAAAAAAATCTTGAATTTGTCGATTATCATCTTATTGATTTAAAGGACGATAGCCTCCGGTTCAAAAAACCTGGTGTCGTTTTGGATTTAGGCGCGATTGCCAAGGGATTTGCCGTTGATGAGGCAATTCATGTGCTGCTGGCGAATGATATCAAAGACGCTTTGGTCAACGCCGGCGGCAATTTAAGGGCACTCAGCAGCAAACTGACTATTGGTAAGCGAAAAGTCTGGATCAAACATCCGCGGATCGAAAATGAGCTTTATGGCTATTTTCAGTTGGACGAGGGCAGCGTAGCCACCTCAGGTGATTATGAACGTTATTGTATCAAGGATTCGATTCGCTACCATCATATTTTGAATCCGAGAACAGGCTACCCTGCCAATGATTGTGTCAGCGTGACAATCCTCACCGATAAAGCGATGATGGCTGATGCGCTATCCACCGCCGTTTTTGTTTTAGGGCGTGAGCTAGGAATGAAATTAGTAGAAAGCTTGCCCGGCGTAGAGGCAATTATTCTGTTTGAACAAAATGGAAAATTGCAGCAGTTGGTTTCCAATGGATTAAAAAACAAATTTAAATTAAATATAATGAGCTAAATGATCGTTAGATTAATCAAATTCAATTTTATCGCCCAAGATAAAACGACAATAGGAGTAATTTAAAAATGCCACGAACCCTAGTAACTGGTGGAGCTGGCTTTTTAGGATCTCATTTATGCGAATATCTGCTCAGCAAAGGACACCAGGTCATTTGCATGGATAATTTGCTCACCGGATCAATTAGAAACATAGAACATTTGCAAGGCGAAAATTTTAAGTTCATCAAGCATGATGTCACAGAATATTTATATATCGCTGGAAAAATAGATTATGTCCTCCATTTTGCTTCCCCGGCAAGTCCGTTGGATTATTTGCAGTTGCCTATTCAAACGTTGAAAGTAGGCGCTTTGGGAACGCACAAAGCACTGGGACTGGCGTTGGCTAAAAAAGCTACTTTTTTATTGGCATCGACTTCAGAAATTTACGGTGATCCATTGGTGCACCCGCAAAGTGAAAAATATTGGGGCAATGTCAATCCAATCGGACCGCGTGGCGTTTACGATGAAGCAAAACGATTTGGCGAAGCCTTAACTATGGCTTATCATCGCTATCATCAAGTCGACACCAAAATTGTGAGAATTTTTAATACTTACGGTCCGCGGATGCGTCCCAGTGATGGCAGAGCTATCCCAACCTTCATCCCGCAGGCAATCAAAAATGAGGCGATAACTATTTTTGGCGATGGTTCTCAAACCAGAAGTTTCTGTTATGTGTCGGATCTGGTCGAGGGAATTTATCGGCTGTTAATATCCAATATTAACGATCCCATAAATATTGGCAATCCGCGCGAAATGACTATCAAAGAAATGGCTCAAGAAATCATCAAGCAAACTGGCAGCAAGAGCAAATTAATTTATAAAGATCTGCCCGTTGATGATCCAAAAATACGGCAACCGGATATCAGCCAAGCGAAAAAGCTGTTAGGCTGGGAACCTCGAGTCTCGCTCGAACAAGGTCTAAAATTGACCATTGAGTGGTTTAAAAATCAAAAGATAGAATAACATTAAATGCCGACAGCAAAGTCATTAGCAAAAATATTGATTATTCGTTTGAGTTCCATCGGTGACATTTTATTAACCACACCGGTCATCAGAGCATTAAAATCGACATTCCCCACCTGCCGGATTGATTTTGTCATCAAAAAAAAATTTTCTGAATTATTGGTTAATCATCCGTTGGTCAATAATCTCTATTGTTATGATAAAGTAGATCGTGATTATTCGCTTGTTACAATTAAAAATAAAATCAAACAACAATACTATGATTTGATCATTGACTTGCACAAAAATTGGCGCAGTTATTATTTGACCTTTGCCAGCCGGGCAAAACAAATTGTCCGTTACCGAAAATTTGCTTTCCGTCGCTTGTTGCTCGTAAAGTTCAAAATAAATTTTTTCAGAGATGCAATTCCAATTTATCAACGTTATTTGTTAGCCCTCACGTCGTTGGGCCTTAATTATGATGGCAAAGGATTTGATATTTATTTTGATGAGGCTATCGATAGAAAAATAACAAACCAGTACCAATTTTTTCTTCATCAAAATGACAAGAAGATCATTGGTATTGCTCCCGGAGCCAGCTTCGCAACAAAAAGATGGACCATTGAGGGCTTTCAAGCGGTCATTGATTACTTTTGCCATCAGGCTAAAAATAAGATAATTCTTTTTGGCGATGCTATTGACAAGGTGCTCATCGAATCGCTCAACATAAAAAATAATCCAAATATTCTTGATGTGGCCGGAGCGCTTTCAATTTTGGAATCAGCAAAATTGATGGATCACTGTCGACTGATACTGGCCAATGACAGCGGGCTGTTGCACGTGGCTTCAGCTCTGAAAAAACCGGTAGTAGCCATTTTTGGTAGCACGACAGAGGAATTAGGTTTTTTCCCACTGACAACTCAGCATATTGTCGTTCAAAATTACAATGTAAAGTGCCGACCTTGTTCTCATATTGGTAAGCGCACATGCCCCAAAGGGCACTTCAAATGCATGAAAGAGATTACGCCGCCGCAGGTGATAGCTGCCGTCGAAAAGATGATGTAATTTACCGTTTTTGCGCATGACCAACTAGTCAAGTATTTAAATTCGACGCTGCAACTTGTATCAGGTTTGTTTTTCAATAATTGTTGTGATTTTTAAGAAGGAGTTTTTTTACAATTTGGAAGCAAAAGATTTAGCCAGCCTCATCGCTAAGTTGTCGCTTGAGAAAAAAGCGCAAGATGTCGTTATCTTAAATCTCATGGAACTTACTACTATTACTGACTATTTTGTGATTTGTTCTGCTGGTTCCGATGTTCAGGTTAAAGCCATCACCGATTTTATCACCGAACAGCTAAAGGCTCAAAATATTAAAGTTTGGCACACGGAAGGATATTCTTCCTTGAAATGGGTACTGCTTGATTTGGTGGATGTCGTTATTCATATTTTTCAACCGGAAACCAGACAGTATTATAATCTTGAAAAATTGTGGGGAGATGCCGAAATTATCAGCGTGGAAGATGAATGAAAAATATACAAGATATCATAGGTTCAGCCATCCAAGAGGCGATATTGCCATTGGGGATTAATGTAGAACTTGACCAAATAAAATTAGAACGCCCAAAACAGGATAATTTTGGCGACTGGTCGACCAACATCGCCATGCAGCTATCTTCGACCATTAAAAAGGCACCGCGCAAAATCGCCGAAGAAATGGTTAGCCGACTGACATTTGCTCTGGATCTGATTGAAAAAGTGGAAGTCGCCGGTCCAGGTTTCATTAATTTTTATCTCGGCTGGGGCTTTTATCGCGCTGCTTTAAAAGATATCATTGAAGCAGGTCAAAATTTTGGTAACAGCACGTGGGGCAACAACGAAAAAATACAAATTGAGTTTGTCAGCGCAAATCCAACGGGACCGCTCAATGTTGTTAGCGCTCGTGCTGCGACTATTGGCGATATTATGGTCAACCTCTACCAGGCGGTTGGATTCAAAGCCGATCGCGAGAATTATTTGAATGACGCGGGCAGGCAAGTGAAGCTGTTAGGCGCTTCGGTAAGCAGCCATTATATGGCTATTTTCAATATTCAAGAAAAATTTCCTGAAGATGGCTATTTTGT
>CAZNDR010000345.1:0-5084 GCA_964571835.1 uncultured Cytophagia bacterium
GGTCATTCAGATCTTTAATAATTAGCTACGACTGGGTAAAACAAAAAAATGGGCAAAGAGGGACAATTTAAAATTCAAGTAATAATAAATAATTTAATGTCTTTAGCAATAGCTTTTTGGCTGATGGCTGTTTTGGCAAGCCCTCTCAAATCAGAAAAGCTAAATTTGATACTGCTTCCCTTTCCTCAAGAAGTTGAATTAAGCCAAGGATTTTTCGACTTAAATGCCAATCGTGTATCGCTTCACTTGATCGTCGATGATACGAGCGGATTGTCGCTGCCGATAAAGCAGTTGCAGCGCGCCTTAAAATTGGAAGTTTACTCGAAGGCAGCCGACAGGTCTATTCAAATTGGCCGGCCGCAAAGCAATCAAGCTTTTGAAAAATTATGCCGCGTCTACCATATGATTCCAACCGACAAAATTGGCGATCAGGGATACGTGCTGCTCATCAGCAAAGAGAGAATACTGTTAACGGCTCAAACTAATCAAGGGCTTTTTTACGGAGTGCAAACACTCATCCAGTTGGTTGAAAGGAATTCACGCACCGGGAAAATTCCTTGCCTCAGAATTGAGGATTGGCCTCATTTTCAATATCGCGGCCTGCAGGATGATATTAGTCGGGGCCCAGTTCCCACGCTTCAGTTTTTAAGATCACAAATCCGGCGCTGCGCTGAAATGAAACTTAATATGATTTCCTATTATATTGAAAATGTCGTGGCAACAAAAAAGCACGGCGATTTTGCGCCCGCTGGAGGAGCGATTTCAATTGAACAATGGCAGGAATTATCGCAATACGCTGAAAAATATTTTGTACAATTGGTCGGCAATTTTCAGTCGTTTGGGCATTTTGAAAAAATTGCTGCCTATCCGCAGTATGCTAAATTAGCTGAAGCCAATCGCCTGCTGTCACCCGCTTTTCCTGAAAGCTATCAGTTGTTGCAGGCTGTTTATGAAGAAATGGCGCCAGTTTTTAGCTCTCCGTTTTTCAACGTCAATTGTGATGAAACATTTGATTTGGGTAGAGGCGCCTCACAAGTTATGGTGGATAGTTTGGGTTTTGCCACAGTTTACGCCGACCATTTACTACGATTGTCGACCATGTTAAAAAAATTGGGCAAGCGCCCGATGATGTGGGCGGACGTGGCATTGAAGCATCCGGAAATTTTAAGTAAACTGCCACCGGAAACTATTTTGATTGCCTGGGAATACAGCGCCCAGGATTCATTCGATTTTTTGATCGAGCCCCTCAAAAGGGCTGGTTTTGAAGTGATGGTCGCACCGGGAGTTTTAAATTCTCGGCGTGTTATGCCGGATTATAAAATGACCCGGCGCAACATCAAAGGTTTGATCGAATCCGCCGCTGCTAAAGAAGTTTTGGGAGTGCTGACCACGGTTTGGGATGATGGAGGCAGTGCTCTGTTTTCTCGAGATTGGTACGGCGTTGGTCTGGCAGCAGAAAAATGCTGGAACCCCCAGCCGGATATCGAGCTTCGTTTTGATGATAGATTTGATCGCATTTTTTATGGAGACAACAATAATAAAATATCAACTGTGATTCACTTATTGAGCGAGTTGACTGACTTAGCACCGACGCAGGAAATGAATGAGAGTGTGCTCTGGGAAACAATAATTCCCGATGTCGGCGAGCGAATCAGTCTTTCTCTGGCAGATTGGGATCGAATCAAAGCAATCTGTGATTCGGCTGAACAGGTGCTAAAGGAAGCGCTGCCGGATAAAAATGATTCAGAATTAGCAATTTGGCAATTTACTATCGAGCAATATCAGTCTCAGTTTTGGTTGCGAAAAGGAATACTAGAAGCGGCGAGCCATTATCGAAACGCCTGTTTGCGACAGAATGAGGCGCCACCTCAAGTCCGAGATCAGCTATTGGCTGCGCTGCAGACAGTCAGCGAATTGGAAATGCCTCTGGTGCAACTTGCCCATCACTACACGCAACTGTGGTTGCGGGAAAATTTGATTTATTGGTTGGATAAAAATCTTGAGAAATATCAGGCACAAGTGGACAAAATTCGCGACCTAAAAACAAGGCTGTTATCTGCCTGGAAAGACTTTGAACAAGGACATAGTTTGCCTCCGCCCACTGAGGTCAGACTGGAGGTGCACGAATTGACTGGACAATATTTTCAAAGTTGGTTATTGGTGGGACCATTTCCCTTGACGACGACAGAACGCGATAAAGCTGATTTTTTAAAAAATATCGGTGGAGAAAGTAAAGCACATGGTCAAGTGGCTGGCGAGTTTAAAGGCTTGGATAATAAAAACTATCGCTGGAAAAAATATAGCTCGCCAAAATTTTCAGAGATTGATCTGGCAGCAGTATTTAATTCTCACCTCAATGTGATTGCTTATGCCTACGCCACAATTGAGAGTCAAACAACTCAAATGGTTGAAGCGAGCTGCGGCAGCAATGACGGCATAAAAATAATCTGTAATGGCGAATTGATTTTTCAGCGACGCGCAAAGAGAAATCTCATAATTGATGAAGACAAAATTCGACTTCCTTTAAAAAAGGGACAAAATCATCTGCTGCTAAAAATTGACCAGGCTGATGACGGCTGGGGATTTTCTTTTCGTTTGCCACAAAAGACGATCCGAAATCACGATTTTAAATATAAAATCATTGAATAGAAAAGGAAAGCCGATGAAATTGGCTACTACTTCCAGAAGAAGATTTTTAAAATCTGCCGTGGGAACAGCCGTCGGCACTGCCGCGTCTTGTTCCTGCGCGCGGTTTCCATTCCACCACGATGAATATGAAGCGCTCGATGCAGCAGCGAATCGACCAGTTCTTAAACGAGAGCTTTTTAACGGACCGGTTTTTATAAAAGCCCTCGATTTGCTGCGCTACCAAGATAATTTTATTATGCGAGCAATTTCCCAAGATGGCGCTGTCGGCTACGCCATCAGTAACAATGCGCACATGCGCTATCTGTATCCGCTGCTTCTGCTTAAGGTGGCGCCGTTTTTTTAGATAAAGATGCCCGCGATCTTGATTCGCTCCTCGAAAGTTTTTATGTCTTCGACAGCAATTATAAATTGCAGGGATTGGCACTATGGATTTGTCTGGCGACAGTTGAGTTTGCCATTCTGGACATGCTGGGCAAAATTGCTCACCGATCAATTGGCGAATTGATCGGAACGGTCGTCAACCGGAAAATTGCCGTTTATCAAGCCAATAATTACCGTGGATTAAGCGCGGAACAATCCATCGAAAAAATAAAAGCAACTGTGCTGGAAACTGGAGCCCGTGCTGTGAAGTTTAAAGTTGGTGGTCGCATGAGCCATGACGCTGATTTTCCCCCAGGCAGAAGTGAACAGCTAATTCCGTTAGTGCGGCAGACCTTTGGTGAAAACATGACTATTTATGCGGACGCCAATGGCTCTTACTCGGTCAAAAAAGCGATCGCAATTGGCAGACTGATGGAACAATATCACTTCGATTTTTTCGAGGAGCCAGTGCCCTTTGATTGGTTGGAAGAGACAAAACAGGTCGCCGAGGCACTGGAAATTCCCATCGCTGGCGGAGAGCAGGAGACCAGTTTGCATCGCTTTCGCTGGCTGATCGCCAATGAGGCGCTGCAAATTGTACAGCCAGATTTGTTTTATTTTGGCGGCATGATCCGTTCTGTGCGCGTAGCGCGCATGGCAGAAGCAAAGGGAATTCTTTGTACGCCGCATATTTCCGGTGCCGGCCTTGGCTACCTCTACATGATGCACTTTGTTTCCGCTATTCCCAATGCCAGTCCATTTCATGAGTTCAAAGGATTTAATAAAAAAATTCCGTTTGCATGCGATTCTTCTTCTTGGCAAAACGAAGATGGGGTGGTGATGCTGCCGACCGGGCCAGGCCTGGGGATCACACTTGATGCTGATTTTGTGAAAAAGCATGAACAGGTGATTGCCTGATAAAAGAGAAGGTGAGAAAAAATTTTATGAATGAAAAAGCGAAAATCTTCCTTTGGCTTTTCCTGTTGCCATTGTGCTCGCTCCAAGCTCAAAAATCTTGGATCAGAATTAACCAGCTCGGTTACTCACCAAACTCAATCAAAGTTGCTATAATGGGCAGCAAAGAAGATATCACCGTTAATCAGTTTGAAATTATCGATATATTAACAGATGAAATTGTTTTTGAGAGCAAAGAGGTTCAGCGTTTCGGCGCTTATGCTTGTTTCAAAAATGTCTTTCGCCTCGCTTTTTCTGCACTGGAGACTGAGGGCTCTTACGTCATCAAGGCTGGCAATATTCAATCGCTGCCGTTTCTAATTTCCGAAGACGTTTACGCCGGCGCAGCAGACTTTTTGCTCAAGTATATGCGCCAGCAGCGCTGCGGCTACAATCCCTTTCTCAAAGATTCGTGTCATACTCACGATGGTTTTATAGTGGATTGTCCAGGCCGCGATTCACTTCATATTGACGTTACTGGCGGCTGGCATGACGCTTCGGATTATTTACAATATGTCACCACTTCAGCCAATGCCACCTTTCAAATGCTGTTTGCTTATCAACACAACCCGCAGGCGTTTGGGGACGAGTTCGATAAAAATGGTGATCCCGGCGCTAACGGCATCCCTGATATTTTAGATGAGGCTAAATGGGGATTAGACTGGCTGGATAAAATGAATCCCGGCTACGGCATCATGTTCAACCAGATCGCCGATGACCGTGATCACCGCAAATTTACGCTGCCTACCTTGGATTCTATCAGTTACGGCAAAGGGTTGGAACGTCCGGTTTATTTTGTCACTGGCAAGCCGCAAGGATTAGCAAAGTATAAAAATCGAACAACGGGTGTATCATCAACGGCAGCAAAATTTGTCTCGGCGTTTGCGCTGGGAGCCGAGATGTTTAGTAAATATAATCCAGAGTTCTGCCAGCGAATTTCCCGAAAAGCTCGGGACGCCTATCGTTTTGCCAAAAGTGATCTGGGCACTTGTCAAACCGCGTGCTATGTTTCGCCCTATTTTTATGAAGAGGATAATTACGTCGATGATATGGAGTTGGCGGCAATTCAATTATTTTGCCATACTCAAGAGAAAGCTTTTTTGACTGAAGCTGTCTATTGG
>CAZNDR010000346.1:0-5076 GCA_964571835.1 uncultured Cytophagia bacterium
CTGTTGAGATGAATCCTTCAAAATGACAAAGTACAGAATCAGCTAATTATTTTGACTTGAATCCTTTTAACCTTTTTTTTTGAATAAAAATGGAGATAAGCCATGCGTAAAATTATTTGTTCGTTGTGCATTCTAATCCTGATTAATTCAAACCTCGGGCAGGCGCAACCTTTCCGAGCAGGCGCTGCTCTGCGAATTATTACGCCTGATCCGCTGTTGCCAGTTTCCGGCGGTGTGGGCATTCCCCATCCCACCACTGAACAAAAAGGCGATCTGTTCGTGCGAACGCTGGTGCTGGAAAAAGGGAAAATTCGAGTGGCCATAGTGGCTATGGATAATTTGGGCTTTCCTGCCGTGCTGGGCGACCGGGTGAGAAAATTGGTCAGCGGAATTCCGCCAGAAAATATTTTGATTGGTGCAACGCACACGCACAGCGCGCCAGATGCTTACGGTTTTATGGATGAAAAAGGAAATACCGGCGTGGATTTGAATTATCTTGATTGGTGCATTCAGCAGATGGCAGAAGCGATAAATGAGGCTGCTGGCAACTTGCAGCCAGCAGTGTTGAAAATTGCCGTCGGCAATGCTAGGGGAAAAATTGCTTACAATTATTATGCGGAACAGCTTTACGATCCGCGCTGCGGAGTCATTCAAGCCATTGCCACCTCGGGCGCCAACAAAGGCAAACCGCTGGCAACGCTGGTCAATTACGCCATTCATCCCGAAGTTATTGGTTCGGAACAAGGGATTCTCAGTCCTGATCTGTGCGGACCTTTATACGACCGCATTGAAGCCAAAACTGGCGGCATGGCGATTTTTATGAGCAGCGCACAGGGTGGTATGGTCACTGCCGACAATCGCCAGCCGGACGGCAAAGAGGCGCGAACCTGGGAAGAGTGCGTGCGGATTGGAGAATTATTGGCTGACGAAGCCTTGCGCATTATCGACAAAGCCGAAAGCCAGGAAAATCCCAATCTTTATTGTGCGCACCGGGATATTAAATTTCCGGTCACTTCAAAATTGATGCAATTCATTTTAAAAAATTCAGCGCTGAAATATGAAGTCGACGAAAATTTTAATGTGCCCACCCGACTAAATTTAGTGAACATTGGCACTGCACAAGTTTTGACCATCCCCGGCGAGGCCCTGCCCAATATCGGCTACTATTTAAAACGTAATCTGAAAACCCATCACCCCTTTCTGTTTGGACTGACCAATGACGCTTTCGGCTATATTTTAACCAACGTAGATTTTGATAGCTTCGATCGCTATGAGTACATTACCCGCACCAGTCTTGGTGAACAAATTGGTGAAATTTATATCGAAGAAGCGCTCAAATTAATTGAAGGTAATCCCGCTGCGGACGGCTTTTAAGGAAATTTCATGTGATCCAACTCCGCGAAAAAAGCTGATCCCCATCTTGAAGATGGAGACCAGCTTCAAAAAAACTAATTGAATAATTTCAATTGGGGCAAGCGATGAAAAATCTTCTCATTCCCTTTCGTTTTTATTTTTTTATTTGGTTGCTTGCAATTTGCCTGACGGTTATTTCCATTAATTCATTTGCCGCGACAACTCTGTGGCAGTTTCGCCCCACTGCCGGTGAAGTCGACTGCTCGCCGGCTATTGCTGATGTGGACGGCGATGCGGTTTTGGATGTAGTGCTTTGCACTACCGCCGGCAGAGTTTTGGTGCTCGATATCAAGTGCCGGCAAAAATGGTTTTACGATACCCAGCAGACCATCAGCATTCCTCCGACCGTGGCAAATGGTGAGAAAAATCAGCCAATAGTTGTGGTGCTTACCAATCCGGGCAAGGTATTTTGTCTTGATGGAAAAAGCGGAATTTGCTTGTGGGAATTTAGCATGCCCGCTGCCATGGATTGGGGAACGACGACCATTGTGGCGGCTGATGTGAACGAAGATGATAAAAACGAATTTATTATCGGCGATAAAGGCGGCAATTTGGTTTGTCTCACTTGTCAGGGAGCGCTATTGTGGTCTGTGAATTTCAAAAGTGGCATTAATTGTTCGCCGGCTGTGGCAGACATAAACGGAGATGGCGAACTGGAAATTTTAGTCGGCACTGCAGCCAGCCCGTTGATTTGTCTTTCTCAAAACGGCAAAGAAATCTGGCGCGTGAAAGAGAACGAAAGTGTTGGCTCCGGTCCCGTGATCTGTGATTTGAATAATGATGGCAAACCAGAAATTCTGGTCGGCAGGGGAGACGGACTCTCAGCGCTGGATCAAAAAGGAAAGACGCTTTGGCATTTTGCCATGCGCAAATCGATTCATGACGCCATTGCCGTGGCAGATATCAATGATGATGGCAAAAATGAAATTGTGGTGGTCGATTTGTTTGGGCAGGTTGCCTGCTTAACTGCTGTAGGCAAAGCTTTATGGACAGCCAATGTAGAACAGCGAGTGCGCCGCTCACCTGCCATCGCTGACATCGATGGTGATTCTGTTCCGGAAATAATAATCGGTGGTTACAGTTCGGCGCTTCATATTTTTGATGTGGAAGGAAATTTAAAAGAACGTTTTCCGCTGAAAGCCACCATGAATGCGTCACCGACTATCGTTGATTTTAAGCAGGACAATAATGTCACTGTTATTTGTGCCAACAATGCCGAAGTGTTAGCCCTGAGTTGGCTGGCGACAAAGCCGACTATCGAACCGGCGGTGTTTTGGTCAGAATATCGGGCGAATTCAGCGCGTACAGGCTCGGTCGTTCAGAATCAATTAAAAAAGACATTACGCTTTGTTGAAATTGACTTTGGCAAATTTTATGTCGGACCAAATGAATTCAAAGTGCGTGCTGATAATCCCGATAAGAAAACGGTCAGTCTTTCTCTGGAGATCACAAGCGAAGCCGAGACGCCGATCTCCAGCAAAGTTGCCTCTGCTGATTCAGTGATAAGTTTGAGCCTGCCGTACACTATCATCGGAAAGTCGGCAGTGAACGTAAAATTTTCCTGCCAGCTTTTTTTGGGCAAACAATTGATTGCAAAGCGCGAACAGACGTTTTACATTGTTCCTTTTGCCAAAGACATGGCTGATCTGCAACAGACCGTCTCGGATATTAAGACATTGCTACCACAGATTTCGGATCAAAAATTTGTTGAAGAACGCTTAGTTATTTTAAGAGTTCAGCTTTCACAAATGGAAACTCAGACAAAACTTGCCGGAACGCTGACTGCCATTGAACGCAGCGCGTTACGCGATGAGGTGGCAACGTTAAGGGATGAAGTAAACTCACTTTCTGCCATGACTCGGGCGGCGGCAGTGGCAGGAAAAAAATTGGCTGTTTACAAAGCAAATCCCTGGGCGCCGTTCGCTGGCGTCGCTGAGATAGTTGAGGGACGCACGGCCTCACCCGCTTTTTACCTCGAAGCTTTTGCTGGCGAAAAAGAGTCTGCCGCTTTTAATCTGGCAAATTTTTCCGGCTCAGCGCTGGTTGTCCGAATAGAACCCGAACCGATTTGCTCAACCAAAGATTCTTCGCAGGTGTTTTCTGAAAAAGTGATTACTTTCCATGAGGTTTTGGATGTGCCCACGCAGTCGCTGGATTATTCCGCTGATGCGCTGCCGCAAATTGGGCAGGCGCGCACCATGATTCTGCCTGCCTGGTCTGTTCGCCAACTCTGGCTCACAGTAGATGTCGCTGCATTATCTCCCGGCCAATACGAAACAAAAATTAAATTCCGCTCGCTGGAAGTAGAACCGCAACAATCCGAGGCACAAATATCGCTCTCCGTTTGGCAGCCGAACTTGCTGGCTGAGCAGCCATTGAAACTCTGCCATTGGGGCTATGTTCATTCGTCAATACTAAAAGATAAACCCGAAGCCGCGCTAAACGATCAGGTTAATCACGGCACCAATGTCTTCGTAGCAACCAGTGATTTTGCCCCAAAAGCACATTATGATCAACATGGCAATGTGGTCGGAGCGATAGATTTTACGGCACATGATGAATACGTGGCGCAGCATTCCCCTCACGGTCTGATTCTTTTCTTCAATTATCAAGCAAGCTTATCTGGTCCGGCCGACAAATTTTCTGCTGCCTGGGAAAAAGCCTACCAACAGTGGCTCAAAAGCTGGATCGATCATTGCCTGGAAATGGGTTTAAGCTACCAAGATTTTGCGCTCTATCCCATTGACGAGCCCGGCTTGCACGAAGGACTGGTCGATTTATTTATTGGTTTTGCCAAACCCATTCGCGAAGTTGACGCCAAGGTGCAAATTTACGCTGATCCGGTGGCCAGCGCCACGCTAGCTGATTTAAAAAAAATGGCGCCTTATGTGGATATCTGGTGTCCCAACCGCGGCGGTTATTTGCTGGAAAAAAATGCTGACAAACTAACTTTCATCAAATCGACAAATCGAGTCGTTTGGACCTACGAATGCGACGCCAACGCCAAACATCAATCGCCGCTGGGCTATTACCGCAGCCAGGCTTGGCTGGTCTGGTGGCGTGGTTTGACCGGAATTGGCTTCTGGTCTTACTGCACCTCGCAATTCGATCCTTGGTACGCGCCGCTCGGCGGCAAAGATTACCTGCTTATTTACCAGGGCAATGGCGTGGTAACAAGCAAGCGCTGGGAAGCGGTGCGTGATGGGATTGAGGACTATTCCATGTTACAGCAACTAAAAGATGCAGTTGAAAACGCTGCCAATAAGCCTGAGCTGGCTGAAGCGATTCAGCAGGCAAAAAGGTTGTTGGGAAAAGAGGCATCGGAGATCGCTCAATTTTGCGGGCTGGATGAGGCGGGCACGCAGCCCGGGACTTATGGATTGAAAAGGGTACGCGAGACGGAAGATATTCGATGGGAGAAAATTAAGAAGGTGAGGCGCGAGATTGCCAGATTATTGGAATTTATTTCAACTAGCAATAATCATAATTGATGAAGCACAATGAATAAAAGGGATTGAGTTACCAGTTCTGCCATCTTGTAGAAAAATCGACTTTTCAAAATAATAAATTGTTTTCAATTTTCGTATCTGAAATTTTTTGATTAAAACTTAAATTTCTAAAATGAAGTTATTCTACAGTTATTAATTCATTGAAAAATTGTGG
>CAZNDR010000347.1:0-5059 GCA_964571835.1 uncultured Cytophagia bacterium
GTTTTTTGTTTATTTCCACGGTAAGTTTTTCGTTTAGACATTACTTAATAAATGGACCAGAAAATAAATTGAAGGAAATTGAGAGTGAAATAGCAGGCGCCCGGGGAGTTATTGATCTGATTAGCCTGCGCCAGAACAATATCAAAAAAGTCCTAGCAATTATTGATTTGTACAATCCAGATATGCTCCAACAACAAAAGCTGGATATTGCCAATGAAATCCATGAAATGTGTTTGAAGTACACCAATTTGAATGTGGACTTAATTTGTGCCACCATTACTCATGAGAGTGCCCGCAGTTGGAAAACAGATGTCATCTCTCCAGCCGGCGCTTTAGGATTAATGCAAATTATGCCTGAAACAGGTAGTGAATTAGCCATCTACGAGGGAATAAATTGGACAACCCCAGAAGAAATTCTTTTTAATCCGATTCACAATATACGGATGGGATGCAGATATTTATCAACATTGATTCAGATGTATGAAGTCGATGGCGGATTAGCTGCTTACAATGGAGGCGAAAAACGAGCCAAATTGTGGCTGGAACAAAGGAAAAGTGAATCAGATTTGACGCTGTTGTGGCAAGAAACGCAAGTTTATGTTCCGACCATTTTAAAATTATATGCTAAGTTTCAAACCCAAACCGGCGTTTTATAACCAATACAGCGCTATTGCCAAATCAAGCAGAGGATTTAGAGAAAATAATGAGTGTTGAGAAAATTGCAGCACCAGAAGAGAAGTTCTCTGAAGAATTGATAAAACGTTTTTTTCATCCGCAAAGCTATTTCTATTACTGTTTGCGAAATTCTTTGAAGAGCGACTCTGCCTTAATGAAGCAATTTGATAGCTGCGTTTCAGAAATAATTATCAAATTGATCGATTTTCTCATCCATTCAAAAAATGCTATTGATGAGCTTAAAGAAATAAGCCACGTAAAAAAATTTATGAATTTTTATGACTGCTTGAAGGACGAATTATCACGCGCCAATCTACCCAGCTTGGATAACACAACAACTAAACGAGCCATTCACCACTTAGCCTCTTCCACTTTAGAAAATTTATTCAAAGTTTTTTCGATCGAACATAATCGTATTATCTTACAATCGTATTTAGATTTAAAGATGAGATTGAGAACGCTGCTCGATCAATCAAACGGTAATAGCAAAAATATCGCCATTAAGCTAATGGATGACCTTAGTGCCAGCAGTTTTGTTGATGGAGAAAAAGCCGATTTAATCGATCAGACCTCCATTTTAGCGGAGATATTTATCAGCGGCCAGCAGGAAGAGAATTTAGCCTTTCAAAAATTTTTGGACCAAGAAATTCAGCTTATTTTAAAACCGATTACCAAGGCAAATGATGATCAAAAATTGGCACCTTCCTTTTTAAAAATAAGTGCTGAGATTTTCGAAAAGTTAGCTGAGTTGGGCAGGTTTCATAATAACCATGAATTGATTGTAATATCAGAAAAAATATTGCTGCTGCTTCAAGCTACTCAAGGCTTGCCTTTATCAGAAACAAAAGCAATCGCTGATTTGATTGTTGCCGGTCATGATGCCATTCAGCATTTTATTTTTTATCACCGCACGCCAGAAGAATTAGATCAGTTCATAAAAAAATACGATGACTTTTTAGCGCATGTCGGCTTGTGTTGGCAAGATGGTTTTAAAACCGAAGCTAAAAGGAAATTAAAAGAACTCAGTCTCGAAAAAGAAAATTTGGACGACGGAGCCGAAAGATCAGCTGAATCAGCGAGCACCATAAAAAATTTGCCTTTGCACCGCAATGCTGAGAACGAAAAGGCAAAACAGAATTTTATAAACACTAATTTAAAAAAGGACGCTCTGCAAGTTAAACCGGTTGTCGAAGAGGATGAAGACCTGATGGATTTAATTAAAGAGATTAGCACCTCGATGGCAGCGACCTCGCACCAAGAAGATGGCACGATCAATCCCGGCGATACCAGTTTCGAGAAAGATGAAGCAAGGGCTCAAAATAAAGACGATTATTCAACTGAGATTTTTTATAAAGAAGGATTACTATTTATTCAGGTAATTCTAAACGCCATCGAACGGTTGAAGGAACAGGCCAATGATAGTTCCCCTCTTGAGGATATCGAACTGGCAAGTTCCTCTTTGAAAATATTGGCCAATAAATGCTATTTTGAAAAAATCGCTTTTCTGCCAGAGTTGATAGAATCTATTTGTATCAAGGTAAAAAAAATCAATCAACCATTGCCGCAACCAATATTGGACAAAATAAAAGAAAGCGTTCTGCTGCTAAAAGAATTTGATCCGACAGACGAGGGAGATGAATCAAAATTGCAGGTAATTGTATCGGCTTTGAGGACATATTACAGCGATACCATTATCGCGCTTGAGGAAACCTCACACCCCGAATAGCATTGAAATAAATATCCTTGCACCATAGTTAAATAGCTGCTTGACGAAAAAAAATTTGATAGTGCTCAGCCCGATGGCGCCATTTCACGGCGATCAGAGTTGAAGCGTGGTAATTTCAAAAAAACAAATAGACGATTTTTTTAGAGTGCCATTCACTTAACTAATTTATTAAATTATTCTGTACAAATGATGGTGAAAACGTAAAAATTTGTAGCACAATATTTAGGTGAGGAAAAAGAATTATGCCCAATGTAAAAAATAATCTGGAACAAAAAAATCTGAGAATCCGAGATGAAGAACTGGAAGAGCTGCTAAAAAATCAGCGCACACGTATTTTAATTGTTGGGATTGGCGGCGCGGGAAACAACACAGTGACACGATTAGCTGAGGCTGGGATTCAGGGGATCGAAATGGTAGCCATTAATACTGATGCTCAAGATCTGCTGTTTTCCAAAGCCACGAGTAAGCTCATCATAGGAAGAAATTTGACGCGTGGACTTGGCGCTGGCGGTGATCCTCAGATCGGTGAGCAAGCGGCAAAAGAAAGTAGTGAAGAATTAAAATTATTGCTTCAGGGAGCCGATTTGGTTTTCGTCTCATGTGGTCTTGGCGGCGGTACTGGAACTGGTTCAGCACCAATCGTTGCAGAGATTTCCCACAACTTAAATGCACTTACAATTTCTGTAGTTACAGTTCCCTTTTCTGATGAAGGTGTGTTAAAGGCAAAAAATGCTCAGAGCGGATTGGATCGCTTACGCCAAAATTCAGACACGGTGATTGTCATTCAAAATGACCAATTGCTCAACATCGTCCCTGATCTGCCTGTGAACGCTGCCTTTAAGCTGGCTGATGAAATTTTGATCAACTCGGTCAGAGCCATTACCAGCTTATTTTTGAATAAGGGCTTAATCAATCTTGATTTTGCTGATTTAAAAGCCATCATGAAAGATGGCGGCAGCGCCATGATTGGCATCGGAGAGAGTGAATCTAATGAGAAGGTGAAAGAAGCCATTGAAAAAGCGACCCGAAACCAGCTTTTAGATATTGACATTAATGGGGCAAAGAAAGCCTTAATCAGTATAGAAGGAGACGAGAGCTTGTCCATCGGCGAAGCCAGGAAAATTATGGTATCGGTGGCTGAGAAGCTTGATCCCAACGCAAAAATTCTCTGGGGCACTAGCATTAACAAAGACTTGAAGGGGAAAATCAGAATCTTTGTCATTGCTACCGGAATTCAATTAAAACAGGAAGAATCAGCCGCGCCGGAAAAAACCGCTGAACCTTCTTCACAGCAGAAAAGCGATGGAGAGATTGGCCCACCAGAAAAAATAGCATCACAGCCGCAAAAAAACAAAGGCTTAGCTAAAGCGGTAAGTAGTGCACTCTCATCAAAAAACGTCTTTAATCAAATTTTTGAAGATGAGATTGCCGGTGATCTCAATATCTTGAAAGAATCCATAAAGTTTCTCGATAGCAATAAAATGGATACTAAAGTCTTGCGCAACTTGAAAAATGCTTGCAAAGGTCTGAGAAACTCTGCCCAACTTTATTCGAAAAAAAATTTTGAAGAATTTATTAGATTTATCAGTGATATTTTTGATCAACTGCTGGCGGATAAGATTAGATATTCGCCGCGCTTTCTTCCCTTGTTTACCAAAATTCCGCCAGTTTTGGATGGCATGGCAGCCGGCTATGCAGTGGCAGATGAAGATGGCCGCCAGATGATAAAAGAATTGAGTTTGCTTTTAGATCAAAGCAGCCAGGAAACGAAAGCAGAAAGAGATAAGGCAACGGCAAAAAAGAAAGCCGACGATTCTTCTTCTCTTGCTGATGACGAGATTATCATTGAAAAGAAAGATTTAGAAAAAAAAATAAAATTGGAATTGAACTAACGAGTCACGCAGAGCTACTAAAAAATAAATGGAGCATTGATTAGCTGATTGAAAGCATTATCAAACGATCAGCGACCAATGCTCCATCACTTATTTTTTACATCTTCCGTCGCCGACAACCAATTAGCATTTGGAGACAGAATTTTCTTTTTTATTGATAAAAAGAATTGAGTACAAATTTACTATTTCTTCCCAGCTACTTTCAATCGGCAGACTGGTGAAGAGGCTTATGCAAATAAAAAAACAAAACCTAAAAATGGATAATTTTTAATTCCAGTCGTCTTCCTCATCCATATCTAAGCCATCTTCTTCTTCCCAATCGTCTTCTTCGTCTACTTCATCTTCATCGGGCGTCCAGTCCAGATCATCTTCATTCCATTCGTCCTCTTCATCCCACTGATCTTCATCGTCCCAATCATTTTCTTCCCAATTCTCTTCTTCATATTCATCAGAAAAAGCTGGATTCTTTAATGTGGCATTATATAAAAAACTGGATAAAGCTTCGGAAACGAGGTTTTGAGTGGCTAGTCGAATGACAGCTAAACGATACAAGAATGATAGCAAAATTGGTGCTTGAGGGAACATTAGATTTTGCGATGTTGCCTTACTGTCGGCTAAAACTTTGGTTATGGAAATTTTCATTTGACTCATTGAACCTCATATTTATTTGAATATTGGTCTTAATTTTTCGGGCGAATTTATATAATAAATTTGAAAAAATCAAGTATATTTTTTGTCGATTCTTTAATTCGATTGAGAGCAACAA
>CAZNDR010000348.1:0-5058 GCA_964571835.1 uncultured Cytophagia bacterium
ATGTTGGTGGAATCTGCCAGGTCAGCAGACATGGCGATGAACAAAGGTCGCCTGTAGCGTTTAAAACTCTCAGTGTTGATCCAGGCACCGAACTTGGCTAAACCGGCACGGTTGGGTGCTTTTTCACCTGGCTTGACAAAAATGTCCGGCGGGTAATTTTTATAATCGGTGAACACCGAATCTTTGAAGGGATTTTTATTAAAATCATAAAACAGCTTTGCTTTTTGCTGCGGGATGGATTCGCCCAGTTCAATTAGGTAATCTGCCAGATAATTCAGCAAGTCTGAATCGTGATCGTATACCTGAAAAATCCGGCTCAAATTGGCGTGCGTTTGCTCGATCTGTTTTTCTTTCGTAGCCGGGGCTTCTTTGCCGAAGCCATCAAACTCAATTCCATAGCGTTGGCTGAAGACTTTGGTCTGTTCCCAAAAAACCGGACTATTCATGGGCTTATGCGGCAGGCCGTGCGATTTATTATCATAAATGCCATAGTCGCGTCCCTTCTTCGTTTTGAACCAGCTTATGTTCGGTTGTCGGTCGTTATTTTCGCTGTAAACCATATTTAAAATAGTCTCTGCCACGGTGTCCCATACCATTCCTTTTTCGCAGCCGAAAACACGCCAGCCATGAGCTCGAAACCAATCATCTGGCGTGCCGTGAACCACTGAGCTGATGCTGCGGTCATCGATACCAAAATCATTCCAATCGATGAGAAAATAGAGGTTGTTCAATCCCAGACCCCAGGCCGAATTTTGTGTTTCATGAATGGCGCCGGCAGTGAGTCCGCCTTCACCTTCGAGGGCAAAAACGCGCACCTCATCAGCGCCGGCTAATTTTAAAGCGGCAGCTTGACCAGCAGCGGCAGGAGAACCGTGCCCTGACGGACCGGTGTTGAATTTTAAAAACAACGTTTTGCCAGCCATTTCAGCATGACCGGGCAAGCCGCCATGGTGACGCAGCGTGAGCAGGTCCTCCCAAAAAACTGCTCGAGCTGCTCCGCCGCTGATTTGATATTTTTTCTCGCCAGTCTGCTCAAACTTTCGGCGCAGCGCTTCATTAAAAACAGCCAGCACCGCATAGACTAATGGAATGGTGTGGCCAGCCACCAAAATGAAACGATCAGCAAACCGTTTTTCCGGATGGCGCAAGTCATAACGCATGACGCCACTCAACATGGTCGTCAATAAAATGTGGACTTTTGACCGCGCACCCCCCGGATGACCACTTTGCCTGAGATTCAGCATAAAAGCGATACTCTGGTCAACCATGTCTTTTATTTTTTCCCAGTGGGGAAAATTTTTCTTCAGTTGTTCATTTTTTAGTTTGATCGCTTGAGAATTGACACCCATTCTTTTCTCCATCCTTTTACCAAGACAAGAGCACTATATTAATATTTTATTTTTGTCATACTATGCCAAATTAAGCTTGCTGACTTTTTAACATTCTAAAATTAAATTAGGTTTCTGAAGCCAAACAAAAACTATGAAATGGTTAGAAGTTTTGGGGCAAAATTAAAATGCAGAATTTTTAGTCCGTTAAAAATCCTGCATATTGTCAGCTTGGTAATAATTATTTGCTTGAATCAAAAAGCTTTTTTACCCTGATGGTTTATTAACATGTCATTTAATTTTTTCACTAATTCATCAACATTTGACATCCCTCTCAACTTTGCCTGCAACGCAAGCGTGCCCCAAGCTGGGTAGCCGCCTCAGGAGAAGCAATAAATACCACTCTGTTGCAGCGGTTCGATTAGTTCTGGGTAATGGTAAACGATGTCTGAGATTTTGGTTTCTTTGGTGATCATGAATTTTTCTCCTTAAGGAACATTAACCAACATACAATTTTTCACCTGTCACAAATGAAGCAGTTTATCTGCCTTTTTTGATGAATAATTGAGAGAAACGATTCAAGAGAAATTGTTGCTTGGGGATAGAATTATTTCATTTTTATTGATCAGCTCATTTCAGCTCAGGACTAAATTTTGCTTGACTTTTCTCCAGAGCCTAATTATATTGATGCCAAAAATAAAATTTGTCAATGATCAAAGGGAAGTCTGGCTGGTCTTGAAAATAATGTTTTCACAGAACAACACGATCTGCTTTTTTCTGTTCCATTTAAATTGCCAAGTGATGGAGGAGGAGATTTTGCCTCTGGCTGGTTCCACTCAAGCTAACGCTGCAAAACTTAAAACTGTCGACGATTTTTTTTACAATTTTGCAATAGAAAAACGGCTTTTTTCAGAAGAAAATATATTCCTATTGACTTCAGCTCAAATTATTTTTGCTGATCAAATCAACTGTTCAGCACATAAACATTTACTGTGTAATCCCTGAGCAGATTACCATTTTCGCTCTAATTTTAAGCGGCAGCCAAGCAAGTTCAGCTGTTTTTACATTTCCGCTCAAGCTTGCGGGATTAGCCAAAAGCATTTTGTAATTTAAATTAAATGACTAATCCCATTTTTAATGATGATGGCAAATTACTAACTTCCTAATGGTGGAGAAAAAACAATGAGAAAAATGTTTTTGCTGTTATTGGCATTCTTGCTTTCTGGAAGAGCAATTTCTCAATCGAATGGCTGGTTTGTCCCGGGCGAAACGCCAACCACGAGTACGCTAAATGATATTTGTACCTTAACTGCAGATACCGCAATTGCTGTGGGCGATAATGGCGTCATTCTTAAAACTACCGATGGCGGAATTAGCTGGATTGTCTTGTCAGGTGGTACTTCGGTCCATCTCCAGTCCGTCTATTTTGTGAACTCTAAAATCGGTTGGGCTGTCGGTCGCGATAGGACAATCCTAAAAACTCTTGACGGCGGTGAAACTTGGGCGCAACAATTTTCCACTATGGCCAATCGGCATGGCTATGATGTTTTTTTCATTAATGCTACTACAGGCTGGAATGTTTGCCGTGATGACTGGCCAGGCTATGTAGCTATTGTCTATCGTACTTCAAATGGCGGCAACAGTTGGAACAGCACGCTGACTGGCGTTGGCGATAATTTGAACTCGCTGCATTTTGCTAATACTTTACTAGATGGGTTGTCGGAAACGGCGGTGCTGTCCTCAAAACTGTTGATGGCGGCACTATTTGGACATCGAAATTGAGCGGCACTTCCGACAATTTAATTTCTCTCGGTTCACTTGATGATTTGACTCTTATTGCTGTTGGTCATAATGGCACGATTATTAAAACCAGCGATGGCGGAGAAAACTGGTCAAGGGTCTCCAGCGGCGTAGCAGAAAAATTGTTAGCTGTTGGTTTTGCAGATGGGCAACAGGGGTGGATCGTCGGCGAGAGTGGAGTTATCCTGCATACGACAAATGGCGGCGTGAGCTGGGGAAAACAAATTAGCGGAACAAGCAATTTGCTCAGATCGATTTCTTTTATCACAACTCAGATTGGCTGGGCAGTCGGCCAAAATGGTACTGTCATCAAGACAACAAATAATGGTGGAGTAACACTTTTTCCACCAACGCTTTTATCGCCGGCTGATCAATCAACTGATATTTCCGCCAGCACGAGCTTACAATGGAATAGTTGTGCTGGAGCGACATCCTACCATATTCAGCTTGCTCAGGACATATCTTTTTCCAGCTCCCTGCTGGATCAAGCTGGTGTCGAAACCACTTCGCTAACAGCGACTGGGCTCACTGCCAACTCCATCTATTACTGGCGTGTTAAAACATACTATCCAGAAGGCGCAAGCAACTGGTCCGAAGTTTTTAGTTTTACCACTGCTGGCTCGGGTTGGATTCCAGCGATAAGCGGCGTCACAAGCAATTTACGTTCTGTTTTTTTTGTTAGTTCAAATACCGGCTGGGCAGTTGGCGATGCAGGTACTTTGTTAAAAACCAGTGGTGGCGGTGTAAGCTGGAATAAAAAATCAATTAATTTTTCCCGTACGCTCACTGATATATTTTTTATCAATGAATCAGTAGGCTGGACTGTGGGCGGCTGGACGAGCAGCATATTCAAAACCACCAATGGTGGCGATCATTGGCTGGCAAAGTCAGTTGGAGAAGAATTATCGTTTCATTCAGTGCAATTTATTAATGAATTTACCGGCTGGGCGGTTGCTGATTATGACATTTTCGGCACAACTGATGGAGGTGACAATTGGCAGAAATTATCGTCGATTAATTCCGATCTCCTGGTGGACGCACAGTTTCTAAGTGCAACTACAGGCTGGATTATCGGCTGGAACGATATTTACAAAACAACCGATAGCGGCAGGACCTGGATTAACAAAACTAACGGATCGCTCAATCTTGATTTGTCTGAAGATTTGGCTCACATCTGTCTGATAGATGAGAAAAATGGTTGGGTTGTTAGTGAGGCGGGAAGAATATTCAAAACAAGCGACGGTGAAAGCTGGAGTTTGGTGTATAGCTGCGAAGATTGCCGATTGAACACAATTATGTTTATTGATCAGACGACCGGCTGGTGTGCCGGCGAAAGCGGAATGCTTCTCAAAACCACTGATGGCGGCAGCAGTTGGGGTGTGCAGAAAAGCAGGACCACTCGTCATCTGCAGTCAGCTTATTTTATTGATTCTGCCACAGGTTGGCTGGTCGGCGATAACGGCATTATATTAAGAACAAAAGATGGAGGCGGTGCCTTGCAACCGCCGGTCGAAGATCAACTTATCAATCAAAATGGCGGATTCGAAGAGGCGACCATTGGCGAGAAGTACGGCAACGATATTTCCGGCTGGACATTGTGGTTCGATACGCAAGCATCGGCAACGTATAAAGTTGTCGATAATCCAGTCAAAGAGGGGAATCGCGCACTGATGCTGACAGCGAAGGCACTAGGCGCAAATAGCTGGAGTATTCAGGCGGTCAACGAACCTTTTACGGTCAAACCAGATTCGGTTTATACTTTTTCCATCTGGATTAAAGCAGACAAAAACGGTTCGGTAGTAATTTTTACGGTAGGAGATCCTTCTTACAATGAATGGAAAAGGACAAATAAGATTGTCGTAACGACGCAGTGGCAGTTGGTTACGTTTCAGTTTACTGCGCCCCATACGGCTAGCACGGGAAGGGCACC
>CAZNDR010000349.1:0-5042 GCA_964571835.1 uncultured Cytophagia bacterium
CACTGAGCAAATACAATGGCAACATCACCAAAGCCGCCGACGAGTTGGGTTTGACCCGAACATCTTTGTACCGAAGAATGGATAAATATGGTATTTAAGAATTTTAGAATTAATTTTACTTTCAGAATTATCTTTCTTGCTTTTTTCATCTATCTCTCCCTGTTTATACTTATAAAAACAAATCTGCTGGCAATTTTTATTTTTTCATGCTTGCTCATTTTTTATCAAGTAATTTCCATAATCAAATTAGTTGAAAAATCAAATCGAGATTTGGCGCGCTTTCTGGAAGCAATAAAATATGAAGATTATTCCCAATCCTTTTCTGGGGCAAAACTGGGGAAATCGTTCGAGCAATTGAAGTTGGCTTTTAACGAGGTGCTGCAAAAATTTCAAAATACTAGAGCGGAAAAAGAAGCGCACTTTCGCTATCTACAGACCGTAATCCAGCACATCGGCATTGGCTTGTTATCATTTCAACAAGCAGGCGACGTGCAATTAATCAATACCGCTGCTAAACGTCTTTTAAAAGTCAATCAACTAAAAAATATCAACCGTCTTTTTCCTCAAAGCCCGGAGCTGGTGACTACACTTTTTGAACTCAAAGCTGGTGACAAAAAATTAATTAAAATTGAGCATGACGGAGAAATTCAACAGTTGGCTATTTATGCCACCGAATTTATTTTACGGGAGCAAAAATGTACACTGGTCTCATTGCAAAATATTCAGACCGAATTAGAAGAAAAAGAACTGGAAGCATGGCAAAATCTCATTCGGGTTTTAACTCATGAAATTATGAATTCAATTACGCCCATTGCCTCGTTGGCATCAACTGTCAATAGCTTGTTAGCGAATCGTTCTACGAAAAAGCAGAATGAATGGATGCTTAATGCTGAAGCGATCGAAGATATCAGCAGCGCGGCACAGACAATTGAGAAGCGCAGTCAAGGATTGTTGAGCTTTGTGGAATCGTATCGAAAATTGACTCGTATTCCCAAACCTGATTTTCAGATATTCCCGCTTTCTTCGCTTTTTCATAGAATTGAACAACTGATGAAAACCAAGATGGAAGAACTCAATATAAATTTTACCTCCCACATCGATCCTGAATCGCTTGAATTAACGGCTGATCCGGAAATGGTGGACCAGGTGCTCATTAACCTGCTAATGAATGCCATTGATGCCGTCAAAACAAAACAGGAGAGACACATTAAATTATTCGCTAAAATGGATTCGCTGGGACGTGTTTTGATCCAGGTTTCTGATAACGGAATAGGGATTATTCCTAACGCTTTAGATAAAATTTTCATCCCCTTTTTTACTACCAAACAACAAGGCACCGGCATTGGCCTCAGCCTGTCAAAACAGATTATGCGGCTGCATCGGGGAAATATTAGTGTCGCTTCGACGCCCGACGTGGAGACGGTTTTTACATTGAGGTTTTGATTTTTTTTTCCCCTGCCTGCTTTGCTCCATTTTTTCTCAAAAATCAAGCATTAGCTATTCATCGTGATCTAATTTTTATTGAGCAAGAAAAGGCTACCTGTAAATGTCCTTCAAGCAGAAACAATGTTATCAACATTTATACAAAAAGTGGCTGAAGGAAGGAAAGTCATTATTACGAAAGCTAATAAACCAATAGTAAAGACGATTTTAACTGAACATTTGGAACCACGACGGGCCGTTAGGTACTGCTAAAGCCAAAATAAAAATTTACGATGATTTTGATGAATTCTCAGAAGATTTCAAAAGCCTTCAATCGCGCCAAGCTACTTTTCCAAAACCATCTTATAAGTACAAGCAAACTCCTCCGCCTGCAATTGATAAAAATACAATCCCGACGGCGCTTTCGAACCTGTTTCATTTTTTCCATCCCAAAAAATTGAATAGCGTCCAGCTTGTTTTGTTTCATCAACTAATGTCCTGATTTTCTCGCCCAATACATTAAAAATCGTCAAACTAACAAAACTGGATTTTGGGATTTCATAACCGATGGTCGTGCTGGGATTAAATGGATTGGGATAATTTTGATGTAAATTATATTGAACCGGCAAAACTGCTGATCCGTCTCCGCTGACGCGAACTTTTTTGCTGGGCAAAAAAGATTTTTCATTATTTAGAATATAGTCCACTAACTCAATTTCGCCTTGCTCATTCGCAATGCCAATTATTTTAAAGATAATTGATAAATAGTTTTTTGGGACTTCTTTCGCTTCGACATTAAATCCGGCAATCCTTAAATTTCCATCATCTGAATCGTTGGCAAAAATTTCAAAATTTTGTACCTCATCGCTTTTCTCCAAGCCATCAAATTCAAATATTTTTGTATCGTAACTCAAGTGGATATCGAAGCACATTATTTTCGTTTCATTATCTCTTAAAATGGGATAATAAAAGGTTGATCCAGCGGCGATTTCAGAGGTAAGGTTTGTCTCATATTTTTTTCTCAGAATATCATTTTTTTCAAAAATTAAATTTTCCCCCCAATTGAAGTCGACATCACCCAAAATAATCGCTTGGAAATTTTGATGGACCGCATCCGAGGATAATGGTCGATAACTTCTTTGTGATGGGGCAAATGTCCACTCGCCGGCTTTATTATTTGATGGACCGGTAACCAGCCCAGCAGCGTATTGGGCAATCAAAGATGCATCGTACAGTTGCACTGCACCATTTTTGTCCACATCAGCTGCAATCTGTTGTTCCTCAGTGGCCTCTGGATACATGTTCAAGGCAATACGAGCAGCCAAAGCAGCGTCATAACTCAAAATGCAACTATTTAGCAGCGGTGGCTTGCACTCAGGCGTCACAATATAATCCAAGCCTGCTTGCAAATATGGGAATTGATAAAAACCAGAATCGTCAACTGACATTGAATTTAACGCACTCCCCGACAGGATCAGATTGGCTATGCTCACGGTTCGCGATGAATTGCCATAAAGGATATTTCCAGAAATACTAAAATTAGTTGTAGTTGGATTTAAACCAGCCCAGCACAATGAAGGATCGCCGAAGAGATTGAAATCGTACATATTTTGCCAGCAGACCCAGCCCCATGAATTGTACATAAAATGATTAGCATAATAGACTTTGGCATTAAAAAGCGCCTCTCCCATTCTATTTCCATCATCAAGCAAATATTTAAAAAAATAATAATCCAGCGAAGCGTTGCCGCCATGATCTTTATTCGACCAACCGATGCTGTACCATGAAACGCGACTGGAGGCGACAATTCCAGCGCTGCCTTGTTTGAGCATGGCTTTTGCCAGGTTATCATCTTCGGGAAAGCCATTGTTGCAGGAACAAGCAAAAATCAATGCGGGAGAAGTATTGCTTAACTGGGCGCAATCATCAGTGGAAATGATTTCCTCCCATGTGATCTCATTTGAAATGACCGTCTCGGGAATATTGTCTCCATCATCAGTGCTCCACCATTTACGGAAACTCGAGACATTAGTGCCGTGTGCCCACCAATTGACAATGCCATATTGCCCGCTGGTCCAGGTCAAGAATACGTTGGAATGAGTTAATGGAGCTGCACAAGCATAGCTGGTCGGATTAATTCCTTCCTTTTCATACAGTGTAGTTGAATTTCCGCCCGCGGCGTAAACAAATTCTTTCATCTTTTCCATGAGAGCTGCACCGTCGGTTCTGGACAAATTGCTGTTATCTTCGTTTTTATAATTACTAATCGCACCAAGCAGAAGAGAATTTTTTTTCCACGAGCCCTGATCACTTTCAAAGTTAACTATTTTCTGGCATATTTGCTGGACCGTCGCTAAATTACTCCAAGGAATTCTCCCGACAAAAAGCTCTGGGACCCAATCGACTTTATCTTCGCCGTACTCACCATAACGGCCATCGCCATCTGAATCCCAATCGCCAGTCAAATCAGCATAATAATAATCTGTTGGCGTAAGATCAAGCTCAGAATTGGCTCGCGGATAGCATACTCGCATTGGTATTTCATTGACGTCGCCGACCAGCAAAACGTACTCAATGCCCCAATCATCATATTTTTCCTTCAAAAAATTTCTAATCCTTTGTGGTAGATCATTGCCACTGTATTGACTGCTAATCCAGTAGGTTGTGACCACATTAACTGAATAACCGAGATTAGTTTTCCAGGCGACCAGAGCAGAAACAGCACTCTGTAATTCACTGGTAGTAATTATGACATAATTGTAGTTTGCTGAATTATTATTTGCTTTGGACTGTGCAGGGTACCAATTTTTGCAATGTTCATAATTATAAAGAAGTTTAGCAGCCCGGCGATCAGAAGTTGCTTTTCTGAATTTTTGACCTGTGGCTTTTGTACTGTGAAGAGATTTCAGAGGGACAGTATAATCAATGGTTGCAATTGCTCGTGGAGAAAAAACTAATCTTCCTGACTGGGCATGAAAAGAAAATGGAGCAAAGGTAATTCTCAAAAACTCAACGTTTCCCAATCCGCCTTTGCCTTCAAACCAACCGCATTTTTCTGGATAAAATTTATTAGAAAAGCGGCTTGACTGCTCATTCTTTTGATAAATTTCTATTGCTTCTTTGGTCAAATTTTTTTGGTGATCCATAGGCAGGGTCAAAGGAGCTGGACTTATATTATAAATCCCTTCTATCTCGATCTGCGAAATAGCCTCGACCTGCACAGAATTGATCGCTGCGCCTGGTGGCAAAGCAACCAAGTAGGTTTTTGCCGGCAACATAGGCTTGCCCGGCAGCAGCAGATTTCCGAAATCTTCCATGCTGATTTCATCGAATCCATCAGCAGTTTTTGTTATTTCATAACGATTCGTTTCAAGGTTGATTGTTAGTTCTTCTGCGATTATTGCATTATTTATCGAACAGATCAGAACCACCACCCACAATCCCATCACCCATCTGATCATGGTGCTTCCTTTCCAAGAGCTGGCTATTTCACTTTAGGTTATTTCAATTTGTAAAATCCTTTTTTACACCTTGCAATTGATAATATCTGCAGGAATCTTTAATTGCCCTTAATTTGTTGAAGCATAATCTCCGAGAGCCATAAATAAAGCCTAACATGC
>CAZNDR010000350.1:0-5042 GCA_964571835.1 uncultured Cytophagia bacterium
ATCATTAAGAATGATATCCTGCGTGCCAAAAAGCTTGGTTAACTTCTGCAGGATTCCTTCACGATAAATTTTAAATTTGAGCTCATGTTTATTTTTCAATAAAATTTTGAAATGCGTTAAAAAAAGATTCACCTTGGGCGCAGCCTGGATAAAAATCATTTTTAAAAGGAAGGGATAATTTTTATAGCTCCCGGACACTAAAGAAGTCCCTTCTTCGCTGAGCTGATATTTAGCACCGATTTGGCTGGCAAATGATTTCCATGGATTTTCTGTCTCCGGTATCATATTGAATTTCCCTTCAATTATAATTTTAAAATTTAACAATGTGTCACACTTATTTGCCTCGACTGCAAATCAAAAAAGTGAGCTACTGATGCCATCGCTCAAAGCGATGGCATCGGTTGATATGTCTAATTACTGAGGCGCTGATCGATAGCGACGTGCGCTAATTTTTAATTTGATTTCAATTCATTTTTTATCATCTGGGCAAATCGTTTCATTCCTTCATCAATTTCAATGGGAGTCACCAAGCTGAAACTGGCGCGCATAAAATTAGACAAGCCGTCTGCCGACGAAAAGGCATTTCCTGGCACAAGCAGTACTTTGAATTCTTGGCTGTGTTGTCTGATCATTCGGTTGGCATCGCAGTGCTGCGGCAGCTCGAACCAGACGAACATGCCCGAATCTGGAATATGGTATTTCACCGCGGCAGGTAAATATTTTTTTGCTGCCGTTACCATGGCGTCTCTGTTTTGGCGATACAATTGGCAGTTTTTTTGTATCAGCTCGCTGAAGCCAGTAACGCCGACTTCGGTTAGATAGCGGGCTAAAACGATCTGAATAAAAGAACTGGTGTGCAGATTAGCCGATTGTTTAAAAAGGATAAACTGGCGCATTATTTCCGCTGGCCCGGAGGCATAACCAATCCTCAATCCGGGTGCAAAAATTTTAGAAAAGCTGTCCAGCCGAATGACGCGTTCATCACGATCCAGCGATTGAATAGTGGGCAACTTCGACTTTTCGTCCAATTGAATCAACTGATAGGGATCATCTTCCAGCACCAGTAGGTCGTAACGATGGGCAATATCAATCAAGTGCTTGCGTCTCGGCAATGACAGTGTAACTCCGGCGGGATTGTGTCCATTGGGAATAGTGTAAATAAATTTGGGCAACGTTTCTCCACTGATTTCGATACTGTTCAGCTTTTGTTCAATCAAGTCGGTCCTTAGCCCGTGTGCATCAATGGGTACAGTTATAAAATTTTTAGCAAACGATCGAAATGCGGATAATGCGCCAGGATAACTGGGTTCAGACAGAATAATTTTGTCATTAGAATTTAAAAACAGGTAAGCCATAATGAATAGCCCTTCTTGGCAGCCATTCAGAACAACAAGCTGGTTCTCGCCTAATTTAACGCCATCTTTATATTGATGCCATGTCTGCAATTCTCTTTTCAAGTTTGACATGGCGTCGGAAGGGCCGTACTGAGAGGCCGCAGCTAATTCTTTGCCGACCACTTCAACGTGATGTTCATCTTTGAAATGGATATTCAACTTATCAAAAACAAACGTTTCCGGATTGGGATAACCGCCGCCCAAAGAAATCATGTCGTCAATACTGAGAAATTTTTGTAGCTCACGAATAGGAGATGGTGTTTTATTTTTGGCTCGTTCTGCCAATCGTTTCTGAATTTCCATAAAGCTATCTTTCAAATTATCGTCTTTTTCCAATCAATTAACGTGATTCGGAATGCCATTGATTGCTTTTAATTGAATACTTAGTTTTCAAGCCATTCCACCAATCCTCTAATTTTGGCCCGATCGGGAAAATAATAATGGCCAAGACTAATCCTGCAATCAAATCAATGACGTAATGGTGCCGCAAATAAATAGTGGACAAGATGAGCAAAGCCACCAGCGGAATCATTGTCCAAAATAGCCAGCGGACATAACGCCAGGCAAAAAATAGTGATAAAAAGCTGGTAGCACAATGCAGTGAGGGAAAAGCGCCACGACTGTCCTGGGCGGTTACTTCAATGGCATGCTCAATCGGTTCTAACAAATGCCCCTGCAGAGAAACAGTAAACAGTGGTTTCAGCACAATTCTGGGTGGTGCGGCCGGAAAAAAAATAAATAAAAAATAAGCGACATAATAACAAAAAACGATCGTCAATAATGCGTAGCGAAACTCCTGATATCTTTTTTGGAAATATAAGACCACTGCCACCCCTATTGTCAAAATAAAGTAATTGGCATAACCGGCAATAAAAATATCTGTGAGGGTTGGGGTGATAAATTGTTGAGCCCACACGCAGGGCTGAAGACCAAACATCCAGTCATCGATTTTGATGAGCAGATGCTGAATATCGGCCACATTAACAAAATGAATGGTGTCATGCAAATTGGTGTAAATAGCAATACAAAATCCAAACGGCAGCCAGTCGCGGAGCATTTTGTATTGCGGCCTATATTTAAGAAAAAGAATAAAAATCACAAACACAGCCAGGGTTACCCAGATACGCTGCACATCACCGGTAATACGGCGAGGCACTTTCCCTTGAAAGACAAAGAAAGTGTAAGCTTGAGTAGTAAAATAGACCATGGGCAGAAAAAAAAGCAGCGCTAAAAATTCTTCCAAACGCAATCTTAAAATTAGTGCTAATATTTTTTTCATGTCATCCAGTTATCAAATTTTGTTTCTTCATCCAATCTCATTTATGGTAAAAAATAAAAATCGCCAGCAACATTATTATAGAAAAAATTCGTATTTAAATCTGCCAAGGAACAGCGTTGCGTGAAATAAACTCCCCAAGATCCGCTGTTCTCGAGGTAACAATTTCGAATTACTGGCGCGCATATTTCGGAATAAATCATGCCTGGCTGATTGATATTGCCGCCGCCATGCCGAATTTTGCAGTGAATCAATTTACATTTCTCGACTTGTGCCTGTTGAGCAAAGTAGATATTTCCCCAATAACCAGCGCTGTACTCCTGCCCTTCAATAGTGATTAATCCCAAGCTGCCGTCAGCAATCAAACCGCCGTGGCTATTGACTTCGATCTCGCTGCCGGCGGACATAATAAGATGGAGTTTGGGATCGAGAGTCAACGTGCTGTTGAATATTTGAATGGTGTTTTCAATTTTATAGGGGACATTGAGATCTTTCCAGACACAATCAGTGGAAATAATTCCTTCGCCGTTTCCGCCACGGACATGAATAAAATTAGTCAAATCAGTGCCAAATTTTTGAGCTGCCACCGAAGCAACGGCATTTGCAGCAACTGAAATCGCTCCCAAAGAATTCGAGATCAACAAATTATTGACTGCTGTTGCTGGAAAAAAATTTCCCACCACATAGATACCATAACCGGAACTGTTTTTTATTTCACAATTTTCAATTTGAGGTGCGCTTTCATAGAGGGTGACATTGGCTGGTGTGGTGATATCACTGCCGCCATATTCGATGCAACAATTTATCAGTGATGAACTGGAGGAGTTTGAAGTAGATTCAAAAATAATCCCTTGCCAATTTGCGTTTTCAACACCAGTAAAACTTATGGCTGCCAGCGAGCCATCAGCCTTCATTGAGCCACTGTTGCTGACAAACAAACCCTTGTTGGCGGCAAAGCTCAGCTCCATCCCCGGAGAAATCTGCAAGTCAGCCTTTTCGATGGTCAAGCCTTGCAGCAAGCGAAAGCGGAGCGGCTGGTCGTACCAGACAGTGCTCACGCTTATCAGATTATCAGTTATGTCGATAAAACTTTCTTGATTGTTTTGATAACTGTTCAGACCGATGAAAGGCACATTTCGTACACTTGTCTGGAGCGGGGCTTTCGCACAATAATTTATTGAATTATTAAAGAATCCGATGCCCCGGCAGTCGCCTCGCAAAATGACGCCGTGATTGGCTGAATGAGAAATGGTGCAACTTCTTATTTCAGGAGCAGCATTGTCGCAAATTAACGTCGCTGGATTGACCAGATCGCCACCACCAAAACTAAAAGAGCAATTGATCAATTTGCAGCTATCGCGCAGCGATTTTTCTGTAAAATAAAGGTAATTCCAAAATCCAGCCGAGCTATCGTCAACGGTGAAACGAATGGTAGCTTGAGAACCATCAGCGATTATGCCAGCATTGTTATGAATGATAATACCGCTATTTTCTGCAAACTTGATCGTCGCACCAGGCATGATAGTCAAGATTGCATTGCTAATAGTAATAGATTTCTGGACAACGTGAATTTCATTGGCTTGCCAAGTTTGTGTCGAATCGATATTTTCACTAGTATAAAAAGTAAGGATTTGGGTATTAGGGGTTTCAAATGGATTTTTCTGATGGCAAGCGAAAAAATTGTAGCCAATAATCATCACTAAAATTTTTATTTTAATCTTCATGGCAAATTTTTTTCCCCTTTTTGATAGTTCTGACTGAATCTGCAACAGCAGAATTTTTCGGCTATCAATTCGGCCAAAATCTTAAGCACTCTCCAATCACTTGCTCTGCTATCGGAATTCATTTCCAAAGACCGAGTTTAATTCAAAATCCTGCTTTTGGCCTTCGCTTTCCAAGCAGAGCGCTACAGGGAGCATTTTTAGGGACATATTGTTCTAAAAGAAAGCACCACAAGGCAACAAAAGTTCGGCAGCTCTTGCTGCCATCAATTCCTTCTTCTTGAGGAAAAGAAGCATATTCACATTTTAAATCACAAAATTTTATTTTGGATGAGGTCACTCCAGCATTGTTATCGTTCATTTTGCCTCCGCAGATTAAAAAGACATTATTGCCTTTTCAGAGTACCAGCATTGAGAGCTACTAAACAGGAAAAATGTGATACAACTTTTTGCTCATATTCAGTCGTCCAAAAATCCTTCTATTATTTCATTCCAGCTCAATTGCGCGGCTAAGTTTTATCAGACCTCTCAGAATAAATGGTCAAGCAAATTGATAAGCAGCTTGATTTTCTTTTTTCTTGACCCATAAATTGTTTATTTTTACAATGAATATAGCCATTTTGTTCAATAGAAGCAACAAAAAACTGGAAC
>CAZNDR010000351.1:0-5040 GCA_964571835.1 uncultured Cytophagia bacterium
GAATTGTGTATTTCTTATAAAATTGATATGAATAAAATACTGTTTGATGTGCGGGTCGATAATATTTCCTTTTACATCGATTTTGCCATTCCTTTGGGCTTGGTCATTAATGAACTGGTTTCGAATTCACTTAAACATGCTTTTTCATTCACCAATGATGAAAAGAGCAAAATTGAAATTATCTTGACAGGCTCAGACGATGGTTCGATAAAATTCATCTACAAAGATAATGGAATTGGTATGCCGGAAAACATCGATCCCTGCAATACAAATTCGTTGGGTTTGACTCTGATCAAAAGTCTCGTAGAAAATCAACTATGCGGAACCTTGAATTTCATCAGAAACAAGGGAGTGGAATTTCGCATCACCTTTTCAAAAAATTAAAAAGCCAGTTAATGTATAAAAGAATCAATTTGGACTAAAATGAAAATTTTGTTCAACAGAATACTTTACGGGACGATTCTAATTATTGGAATGGTGATTTTGAATTTTTCGCTTTTCTTTTTGAGCCCAGGCGATCCGACCAATCTTTATTTCAGCCCTAGAGTCAAAAAAGAACAATTGCAAATGATGAAGCAAAAAATGGGAGTTGACCGATCCTGGTTCGTGCAATTAAAAAACTGGTGTTTTCATATTGCTAAGGGTGATCTGGGTTATTCCTGGGCAAAGCATCGGCCAGTTGCAGAAATTCTCAAGGAGGCTATTCCCGCGACGCTGCAACTTACCATCTTGGCCTTAATAATAAATTTGACTTTAGGTTGTGTTATCGGCATGATTGCTGGAATCAATTCTAAAAGTTGGTTTGGCAAAATAATAAATCTTACTACCATTGTAACTTATTCCGTCCCCATTTTTTTGTTGGCACTTTTTTTAATTTATTTGTTTAGCCTAAAACTGACCATATTTCCTCCTTCAGGCATGAATTCATTTCTATTAGAAGGGGCCGGTTTTTGGTTCAAATTTTGGGATAGGGCACGACATATTTTTTTGCCTGTTTTAACCTTATCCGTAATCGGCGCAGCCGCCACGTCCCGATATGTTGAAGAGCAGGTCAAAGCAGTATTAAAACAAGATTATATTCGCATGGCCATTGCCAAAGGGCTTACAAAAAAACAGGTATATTTTTCTCACGCTTTTAAAAATGCAATTTTGCCGGTACTTACTTTGTTGGGTATGTATTTCCCTTTTCTCTTGGGCAGCGCCTTCGTTGTGGAAGTAATTTTTGCCTGGCCAGGAATGGGACGTATGACCTTTGAAGCAATATTTTCAAAAGATTATCCAGTTCTGATGGCAGCAAATCTTATTGCGGGCATCATGGTCATTGCAGGCAATTTAATTTCAGACCTTCTCTATCGATTTTTTGATCCACGAATTCAAATCAAATGAAAATGTTAGTAACAATTAGGCAAAAATTTCAATTTTGGACGGGGCTTTTTATTTTAAGCCTCATCGTACTTGCAGCGATCTTTTCACCTGCCATTGCTAAATTTGATCCTAACGATCAAAATGACCCCATCACTAATGGCTATCAAGAGCCAAATAGTAAACACTGGTTCGGAACAGATAAATTCGGTCGTGATATTTTTTCTCGTGTTTTGTTTGGAAGCAGAGTTTCGCTGTTGATCACTATCTCTGTCGTCCTACTTTCAACTATTTTTGGCAGCATTTATGGCGCCGCTTCTGGATATTTTGGAGGCATTATCGATCAAGGTCTAATGCGATTGGTGGATCTATTTTTATCCTTCCCTATTGTTTTTTTAGCAGTAACTTGTTTGGCACTTTTTAGCTCTGGAATTTTTACTTTAATTATTATTCTCAGCCTAACCAGCTGGATGGATATTGCACGGTTAGTACGAGCCGAAGTACATTCATTAAAACAGCATCTTTTTATTCTTAAAGCAAAAGCTGTTGGTTTAAGTACAGGCAGAATAATTCTGTTCCATCTATTGCCTAATGTCTTTGCAATCATTATAGTGTTTTCTATCATCCGAATGGCTGATATTATTTTATTGGAATCTGCCTTGAGTTACATTGGATTAGGAACTCAGCCGCCAACGCCAAGTTGGGGCTCAATAATCAGCGATGGCAAAGAAGTCTTAGGCTCAGCTTGGTGGATTACTTTTTTTCCCGGCTTGGCTATTTTGTTGACTACAATAAGTCTAAATTTTATCGGCAATGGTATCAAAAGCAGGCAAGAATAAATCTATGGACGTTTTGCTCAACATAGAATCGTTGACAGTCCAATTTCCAAAGCATCGTCGCCTACTGACGGCGGTCGATAATATTGAATTAAAAATGACTAAAGGCGAGACGCTGGCTTTGGTGGGAGAATCAGGCTGTGGTAAAACTGTAACGGCGCTTTCCGTCATCAGGCTTGTGCCGTTGCCAGGTTCAATTGTTGAGGGTAAAATAGAATTTAAAAATAAAAATATTTTGACGCTATCTGAAAAACAGATGTCCATGATTCGTGGAAAAGAAATTGGGATAATTTTACAGGATCCGCTTTCCGCATTGAATCCAGTCATGGTGGTGGGCAATCAGATTGCTGAGGTTTTAAGAACGCACTTTTCTTATAATCGAAAAGAGGCAAGAAATCGAACCATAGAATTAATGGAAAAAGTGCAGCTTCCTAATGGTAGCGATATTTATAATACGTATCCGCATCAGTTAAGCGGTGGCCAAAGGCAGCGAGTGCTTATTGCGCTGGCTTTGTCATGCAATCCTGCGCTGCTGATTGCCGACGAACCGACGACTGCTCTTGATGTCTCAATACAAAGCCAAATTCTTTCTCTTTTGCAAGAGCTTAAAAACGAATTCCATTTATCTTTATTGCTAATCACTCATGATCTGAGTATCGTAGCCGAAATGGCTGATAGGGTGGCAGTCATGTATGCCGGAAAAATCGTCGAACAAGCCAGGGTTCATGATTTATTCACCAAACCGAAGCATCCCTACACCAAGGCGCTATTGCAGGCTATTCCCCAAATTGACTTTTCAAGACATAAAAAAGTCAGTAAAATTATGCCAATGAAAGGAAGTGTTCCTGATTTAACGAATCTGCCGAATGGGTGCAGTTTTCATCCGCGTTGCCCGATTAGTGATGAAATCTGCCAATTGTCTTTTCCTAATAAAACCTTTTCAAATGAAGGAAGTTATGTAACTTGTTTTAAAGCGAGCTAAAAAAATAAGCATTGAATGTGGCTATTTTTTATTGCCTTTATTTATTGCTAAAATTTCATTTTTTATTAGTCTGATTGCAAATTGGATTTCATTTTACAAGGTTAATTTCAATGCTTTTTTATAGTTAATAAAATTCCATTCTGCCTAATCGTGCAGAAAAAAATTAAGTGCCAATAAATAATAGTTATCCCTGATAATCCATTGTTTTTTTTATAAATTATTTAAACGGTTAATAAGATGCAAACAACGTGATGAAATGGCCATCAAGATTTCTAAATCGTCATTTAGGCATGGTTATTGCGGGTATTAAACTATCCAACAAAGGCAGCAATTCATACCTTTACCTTTAGCATTATGAAAAATCAACAGAAAATTGTCTTGAAAAAGATGACGCTCCTGCTTGTTTCTGCGTACTTTGGTTGCCTATCCTCCTTTGGCTACATCAGTTATGGCTCAGAGAGCAATTTGACAAATCAAAGCAGAAGTGTCATAATTGGAATGAAAGGAGATTTTGATTCATTTAATGAGCTCAATGCCTCTGACTCAGATGCTCTTCAAGTGATCGACAATATGCTTTTTATGAGTCTGACCAAATTAGATGATAATTTGCATATCGTTCCCTATCTTGCCAATTCTTGGGAATTTTCAGATCAAAATAGAACGCTGATCTTCCATCTGAGAAAAGATGTGAAATGGACTGACGGACATCCAACCACGGCTGCCGATGTGCTATTTACCTATAAAATTGCCTTGCATCCTGAAGTAGCCTATCCTGCTGCCAGTCGGTTTGATATGACAGAACAAAGCGAGGTCATCGATGACTATTCCATTCAATTTCGTTTTAAAAAATCTTATCCCGATGCCTTGTTCGATACCCAGATTCCTATTTTGCCAAAACATTTGCTAGAAAACATTTCTCCAGATAAAATTACTCAATCGACATTTAATCGACAGCCAATTGGAAATGGACCGTTTAAATTAGTCGAGTGGAAAGCCAACCGCCATGTAATATTCGAAAGTAATCCCCAATTCGCTCTGGGTAAGCCATCGCTTGATAAAGTTATTTTTTCCATCATTCCAGACGAATCCGTCCTGCTGACCAATTTGTTGACTGGCCAAATTGATATCATTCCATCATTAGCATCAACTGATTTTAAAAAAATACTATCAATACCATCGCTGCAAGGCATAAGGTATGGAGGAAAAAGTTACACCTTTTTAGCCTGGAATTGTGCCAATCCAAAATTTACAAAAAATATTCGTCAAGCATTGACTCATGCCATCGATAAAAACGAAATAATTCAAACGTTGATGGACGGCTATGCGAAACCAGCCAAAGGTCCCTTTTTGCCTTTTGTCTGGGCTTACGATCAAAATTTAGCTGATGTGCCATTTGACATTTTGCAGGCAAAAAAGCTGCTTCAAAACGAAGGCTGGACAGATTCAGACGGTGATGACTATCTCGATAAAGATAATCAATTGTTCGAGCTCTCGATAAAGACAAATGCTGGAAGTCAGTTGTACAAAGATATGGCAGTAATGGTACAATCCCAGTTAAAAAAAGTTGGTGTTAAAGCGCAGATAGAGCTTGTTGAATTTAACTTGCTTTTAGATCAAGTCTTTGGCAACAAAGACTTTGATTTATTGCTTTCTGCCTGGGATACCGATTTTACAGTAAATCCGACTGATCTATTTCATTCAAAAGCGATCAGCGATGGATATAATTTTGTTTCTTATCAAAATTCAAGAATAGACTTTTTATTAGAAAAAGGGCGGTCGATCTCTGATCCAAAGGCAGCGAAACCCTGTTGGGATGAATTCCAAAAAATAATATTGGATGATTGCCCCTATACCTTCCTT
>CAZNDR010000352.1:0-5024 GCA_964571835.1 uncultured Cytophagia bacterium
TCCTGTAGCTGATTCAAAAACATAAAGTTCATCATCTTCAGCCGCTAATATTAAATAGTTGCCCCACACCACCGGTGCGGAATGAATGCGTCCTTTGGCATCGAACTTCCATAATTCGACTCCCGATGATTTATCAAGCGCATATAAATGATGATCCAAAGAACCGACGAAAATTTTGTCGCCACAAATCAATGGGCTGGTGCCAATGACGCTTTTAGCTTGGAAAGTCCACAATAATTTTCCAGTAAACCGATTGAGGCAATACAAGAAAGTGTCAGTTGAACCAAAAACAACGATAGAATCCGCCACAGCAGCAGCATTCAAAATTTGGCCATTAGCGCTGAATTCCCATTCCAACTTTCCAGTTAATAAATTGATAGCACAAAACAAGTGGTTGGTCGAACCGACATAAACGAAATTTTCGCTGATGACTGGTGTAGCTTGCACACTGCCGTCGACATTAAATTCCCATAAAAGCTTGCCATTTTTTTTCTGCAGAGCATACAAAAATCCGTCATCACAACCAAAAATGATGCGCTCACCGTCACTGGCAGGAGAAGACCTGATCTGTTTTTTTGTCTTGAATTGCCAAATGGATTCTCCATTTGGCAAATGGTAATAGTCGATGTGATTGTACAAAGCCGACACCACGATACCAGAGTCGAGTATCAATGGCTCGGAAAAAATATCACCAGCGTTAATTTTCCAGTTGATTTTTCCCCGCTTTAAATCATAGCTGAAAAGAGTTTCTTCGCCATAACGTTGCGCGATGAAAAGGGTTGAATCTCTCAGAGCGATGGTGGCACTATGGTCAGTTTTTATGTGCCCTATTTTTTTATTGTTGTCTATAAAATAAGCAAAGATCTTGCCGTCCATAGTAGTGAACAGTATCATACCGTCACTTACGAGAATGGCTTTATCGATATTTGCTGTGGCGCTGAGATGCCATTTTAATCGTAACGGAAGTTCAATTGCACCAGGATAGAGATTGGTTCGTTCTGGGTTTCCAGCGCCCATTTCCCAATTTGATGCTGGAGCAAAATTCAGCTTCTGCTGTTGAATTTTGATTCTGGCGCAGCTAAATAAAATCATTAAGGTCAGTATGAATAGATAAAATTGTCGCAATCGCTTTAATCTCCCTGCCTTAATCAATAAAGTCGATTGAAGGAAAAGTCACTTTGGCGTAGTCAATATTTTTGAATTGGTTGAAAAACTGGCAGTATTTGTTGCTTTGAATTTTTTGAATCATCATTATTTAGAATTATTTTGTTGAGGCCGAGAAAGCCTGACATCTCAACGCTCATTTATTTAAGCTTATCTCAAATTATAGGCTTTGACAGAGAGCGCCTTTTGGGGACGGCTTACTTCATCCTTTTTCACCCATCAATTTCGCTCAGCGTGACATGTCAGCACGGTTAGACTGAGCGAAGCCGAAGCATAGCCCACGATTTGCTTGCTACTCGAATCAATCAGGTTAAAAATCCCAACCAAAGAAGAATTGCTGAAATATTCCCGGCGCAATTTGAAAGTCATTTGCTTTAAAGAGATGCTTGGAATTGGTCAGCGTGAATTTTTTGCCAAAGTCATAGCGCAGCACCAAAATTCCGCCGATCTGAAAGCGAATACCAAAGCCGGCGCTGCCTAATACTGAATCCAATTTATCATCCCAAGCATTGCCCACATCGATAAAACTGGCTCCCCGGATAGCGCTGAAACCCATGCCGCCGAAAGGAAAATTGATGAGAAAACGATCAATAAACGGGAAGCGTAATTCATTATTGATGAGAAATATTTTTTTGCCCCATAATGACCAGCGTTTATAGCCGCGAAGATCCCAACTGCCGCCCATGTAAAAACGCAGCGCTTCTTTGCCGTGGTTGTAGCGGGTCATTGCTCGAAAAGCGAACGTTGTCCGTCGCGATAGTCGCATATATTTTCTGACGTCAAAAATAACGGTATAAAAATTGACGTTGGAGTGCATGACGTCAGTCGTGTTGCCAATGGTTACATTTATCCGCTCACCGTCCATCGGCCCAGTCGGTCCCCACAGTGAATTGTCATGCACATAGCCGATAAAATTCGAAAGCAGCAATGCATTTCTGCCCTGGCCCAGGCCATACCATTCTTTGTAAGAATGCCTAAAATTCACGCTGCCTTCGATTCGCTGAAAAACAGAAAGCGGATAACTGACCGCAGCAAAACCACCATAGCGCCGCTCATAAAAAAAACCTTCGTACCAATTAAAATAGCGTCCAGCAAAATGGTACAGCCCGACCGCATAATTGGTTCGGTGCGACAGATCAAATCGCGAAACAGCCACATTAAAACTTTGCAGAAATTCATCCTTGGTCTGTGCATTGTTGTAAACAAGAAAATGATATTGATAATTTCCCAACATATCGCTCATTGCCACCTGAGCGCCTCCGGACGTGCCGTAGATCGGATCCTGCATAATGGCGCTTTGAGCCACATCAAGGTTAAATCTTGGTTTGTAGCGGAAGGTAGAAACTACTGAATGACCGACAATTTTGGGCACTTTCCAATACGAAGTATTAACGGATATCGAATCATGCTGTTCCACGATTGATGAATCGTACCGGCTTGGCACACTGTCCAATAATTGAATTTGAAATGAAAATTTTTCAAAAGCGGTAAAAATGATTTCATTTTTTTTTGTCCATTCCGGATCATAAGCACCGGTAGTAAAATTGGTTATCTTCCGGGCATGTATTCGGCTGTCTTTTAGAGAAAAAGCTGGTCCGACCTCCAACAAATTTGACGCTAAAATATTTTCTGCTAAATAGGGTTCAGTAAATTTTCCCGGATTTTCAATCAGCCAAATATTAAAAGCGCCGTCGCGATCTGAGGTAAAAGCTAAATATTGGTTATCTGAAGAGAGGGCGGGAGTAAAATCATTAAACTCACCATAAGTGACATAATTGATAACGCCGGCATTTATCTCATATGCAAAAATGTTGTAATAGGCATTATTATTAATGGCTGTCCGGTCTGAACTAAAATAAATAAATTGGCCATTTTTATCCCACACCGGATCGCGATCATCATAAAAATCGTTAGTGAGCCGCTCAATGTTGCCGGTAGCAACCTCCACCAAATAAATGTCGCTCTTGCCGGAAAAATCGATGCCCGTAAACGCCAATCGGTTATTATCGGGAGACCAACTGGGTGAAAACAAGGTAATGACATCTTTGAATTTAAAATTATTTACAATCTGCTTTTTTGTCATATCGTAGACATAAATCACATCGCTGTTTCCACTTTTTGAGACAAAAGCCAATTTGTTTTTATTATTGACATCGATCTTGCTATTGAGAATGTGAAAGGATTCGAAGTCCGCGCTGCGTTCACCATGAATGACAATATCAACTGAGCGTTCTTTATTTTCAAGTTTCTCTGGTATCTTCATTTCATAAATATTGGAGTAACCTGATCTATTGGAGACAAAAGAAATATATTGATCACCTTGTTTTTCAAAGAAGGCTGGTTTGGTATTAATGCCACTCATTGTAATTTTGCGGGCGACCATTTCAGGAAAATCATTGTTTTCCAGAATTGGATAATGCTGCTTTTTTAAATAGTACAGCCACTCGCGGTCAAATTCTCGGTAATCTAAACCAATCGTCAATTTCAAAACGTTGGAAAAGTTTTCCTCCTTCCAACAATTTTCAATTAATTGAATTATTTTTTCTTTGCCATAAGTTTTGGCAATATAATTTAAAATTGCCTGGCCCTCTTTGTACATAAGAAACGAGCCATAGATTTGGTACATGTGCTCCAGCGGAACCAGATAATCATTGAAGATGGCATCTTTGATAAACATTTCAGCGTTATTTTCCCAACCCGCCGACCAGTACTCGGCCAGTCCCTCGATAAACCATAACGGCAGTTCAGGAAAATGCGTTTTTCGGTGATCTTTCAAAATCCGATAGTGATAGCTTTGAGTGAAAACATGAATCAACTCATGCCGGATAACGCGTTTAAAGTCAGGAATCGAACCATTTGCCGGCACGACAACACGGCCTTTGATGAACTCAAAAAATCCACCCACGCCTTCAGGGACGATATAAGGAATGGTATTGGTCTGCTGAAAATGAGAATGATTCGAATAAAAGATGAGCGGAATACGCCGGTTGATATTGTGATTAAATTTATCTTCTAAATAGGAATAAGTTTCTTCGGCTGCTGCAGCACCAATTTCAGCCAACTCGCGCATTTCGGGATAAAAGTAAATTTCAAAATGCTCTGTTTTGAGGATGTACCAGTTGAAGTTATTGTACTGGACTTTATTCCGTCCGAAATAATATTGGGCATAATTATCGGAATAAAAAATGATAAAAAACAAAGCAGTTATAATCCTGATTTTTTTCATGAACACCAAAAAAATCCTTATTCACTTATTGGGCAAGGTTCTTACTGGCAGAAAAATGTAAAAATAAAACTTGAAGTTTAAAGCCACAAAAAAAGATAGCAAGTCACCCTGATATTACAATGGATTTTCTCGGGGCATCGAAAAGGACTTGATCAGGCTGACAATTTTCTGACGTATTAAACTCGGCTTAATAGAAATAAGTTCATTCAATTTTTAGTACAGACGATGATTGGTCATTCTGTTACGCTCATCAACTATCAAGGTTTTATTTTTTATACAAAAATTTGAATAAACCAAATTTTTCGTAGGTTCAATAATTTATTTTTCAAAACGGAAGTAGTAATTTGCTTAAATTGGCTAATGATTTTTTAAGTAATTCGATCTTGTTAAGCAGAGCCTCAGACGTGGGCAGCAAAAAAGCGTTTAATGATTGTCATGAAATGCCTGCAATTTATTGCTTGACATAAAAGCGAATTATATTTATATTCTTCATGCAGATTGTCAAATTTTTTAGGCGAGGCTAAGATGTCTACAAGGCTGATGAACTTCCTTTTCTTTTATTGGATGTTATCCAGTGCGGCCATTTTTCCTCAGTCGATGGATATAAAATATTTGCATAATAATAATGCTTCAG
>CAZNDR010000353.1:0-5021 GCA_964571835.1 uncultured Cytophagia bacterium
GTACGGCATAATATTAAATGAAGCAACAGGTACTTCTTTCATAAAAAACTCCATTATCACATGGGCGAAAAGAGGCATTATCGTTGACGATTGCTCGCCCAGTATCGAAGGAAATGATCTCGACAACAACCAATACGGCATTTGGGTGTATGGGTCGTCAGCCTATCCCATGGTTAAAGAAAATGATGTTAATTTTGGTTCCCTGCCTTTGGTAGTAAGCTCGAACGCTGAGCCATGGATTTATGACAATAAATCCCGGGGACTGGAAAAATGTTTGTACATTGCCAGCGGCGGCTATCCCGACGTCAGAAATAATACGCTTTATGGCTATGCTAATGGCAAGTATCAAATATACATCACAGGGTCATCCTCAGGTTTTACCACAGCTTCTTCATCGGGCTATGGCAATTATTTTACCGATGATGTTATCTATGACATCGTCCAAATCGATGGTGGCAGTGATTTTGTATTCGAATATGATGTTTTTCAGAACGTGGGTTCTCCTTACTACGATTATATCGATAACAACGATGCCACGGAGTGCGAGGCAGAGAATTGTTATTGGGATGATGGCGGCGTGCCTTCCGCAGAATACTTTGATGGCAACGTGGATTACACCCCGGTATTAGAGAGTGAGCCAGAGGCTGGTGTTACCTGGAAATTGGTTGCCTCAGGCCCGTCTCCCTTTGAAGCTGGTTTTCAGGCATATAAAAATAAAAATTATGAATATGCAGCCTCAGAGTTAAAAAGTGTTTTTGCAGATAACTACAATCATGAAGATGCTCACCGGGCTTTATTCTATATCAGTCGTGCCGCCAAAAGAATTTCTGAAAAAGCTCCCTACTTAGAATTCTATGAAGAGATTTTAAAATCTCACAATGACGAAGAATCAAAGCAGATTGCCAGGTCAGCCCTGATGCAATATTATGCGGGGAGCGGCGATCTATCGAAATCAGAAAGTTACGCCATAGCTGCGCCAAAAGGCATGTTATATGATCGGGAATTGCTGCTGGATATGGTTTATTATTATTCATTGTATGAGGATAAAAGCGGTGAGGATCGAGTTGTCTTAACTCTTAAAGAAGTTTATGCTGAAAATAAATCTCTTGATGAGGCAATTGAAAATGCTAAATTACTGGTAGAAGACGAGCGCAAGCTGATGAAGATGTCTTGGGAAGGTGAAAATCCGTCGAGTTCTGCTGCAGCCAATTCTACTACTGAAGATTTGATTTCTGCCTATCCCAATCCCTTCAACCCCGAAACAGAAATTCGTTTTCAGTTAGCTGAAGATAGTCACGTTACCCTTTCCATTTTTAATCTATTGGGGCAAAAGGTGCGCACGCTGCTTGATGAACATAAAGCAGCTGGCTATCACAGCATAAAATGGGACGGAAGGGATGATGTTGGGCTGGCGGCGGCATCGGGAGTTTATCTGTATGTTTTTCAAGCGGGCAATTATTGTGAAACGAAAAAAATGATATTGATACGCTGACAAAATATTTTATTGAGTAGTCAAATTTATACATGCTAATTTTTGTATTTCAAAATTGTCAAGCGATGCCATCGCTAATCAAGAAGGAGAAAAAAAATGTCAAAATTAAAATTTCTGATTATGTTGTTAATGGCTGGAACTCTTTTTAACCAGTGTTCAAAAGAACCGACAAATCCAGATGAGAAAAATTTGGTTCGTAATTTGAACTTGGTTGAAAAAACCATTGTCGAATCAGATAACAGCTTTGGTCTGAAATTATTTCAGAAAATTATTGAGGCTGAACAGGACAAAAATATTTTTATTTCACCGTTAAGCGTATCCATGGCGCTGGGCATGACATTAAATGGAGCAAACGGCGAGACCAAACAGGCGATGCAGCAGACGCTGGAGTTGGCTGGACTTTCTGATGACGAGATCAATTCATCATATAAAAGTTTAATGGAATTATTGACCAGTATTGATGCCAAAGTTCAGTTTCAAATTGCCAATTCCATCTGGTACCGCTCCACCTTTCAGGTCGAACAGCCATTCATCGATGTGAATCAAAACTATTTTGCTGCTCAGGTGCGAAGTTTGGATTTTAGTGATCCGACAGCAGTGACAGTGATCAACCAGTGGGTGAGCGATAATACGCATGCTAAAATTACTGAAATCATCGACAGCATAAATCCAGCAGTGGTGATGTACCTCATCAACGCTATCTATTTCAAAGGCGTCTGGACTTATCAGTTCAATCCCAGTGCGACCGCAGCAGCGCCTTTTTATTTGCTAGATGGTTCAGAACAGACCTGTCATCTAATGAATATTCATGGCAGCTTTAATTATTTAGCTTCAGAAAAATTTCATGCCGTTGACCTGCCTTACGGAAATGAACAATTCAGCATGACGATTATTTTGCCTCGGCAAGAAACGGAGCTCGATGAGATAATCGCTGACTTAAATCCGACTAATTGGAATAATTGGCTCGGACAATTTACTGAGCTGGAAGGTGATATTTTCCTGCCGCGCTTTAAATTGGAATATGAAAAGCCGTTAGTAGATGTACTGGGACAATTGGGCATGGGAGTCGCCTTTTCGGATCAGGCAAATTTTACGGGGATAAATCGAAACGGCGGCTTATTTATCAGCGAAGTGAAACATAAGACATTTGTCGAGGTTAATGAAGAAGGAACTGAAGCAGCAGCAGTCACCTCGGTCGAAATGAGGGCGACCTCAAGTGGTCAGTTTTTTTATTTCAAAGTTGATCACCCGTTCATTTTTGCCATCCGCGAAAAAGCAACCGGTGCTATCCTATTTATCGGGAAAATAGTAAATCCATCTTAATTTAAGGAGACAATCATGGTCAGACAGAAATTTTTGGTGATGTTTTTTTTATTGATTTACTTGATGTCTTCTGCTTTTGGTGATGTGCCTACACCCATCATTCACAGCCCAAACGTTCCGTACTATATGCAGTCGATGAATTTTTTATCATTACAGATGCGGATTTTTCCATCTCGTATTGCGGGAATGGTTTTCGATCCCTATGGGGATTTGATCTGGAATCCGGCTTACCTATTGAGACAAACAAAAAGGACCATCTACGTGGACTTTAATGCGGAAGATTCACCAACGGTTTTCTCCGCTGCCGTAGCTTATCAGTACAGCAGTTATTTGTCATCGGATTTGGTTTTGCCTGACTGGTACACGCAATCCTCCATCAATAATATGCAGACTGCGCCGCATTATAATTTTGCAGCCTTGATACCGCTGGGTTCAAAGTTTGTTCTCGGATTTGCCAACCGCCTGATTTTTGACTATAAGCCCTATCGTTCCAGCCCGGTCTATAACAGCCGTAACGAAGCTGGTTGGGCTGATAAAGCGGATGACAGCTATGAATTAAAGCGATTGGAAACTGATAAAAATCAGCAGACTGTTTTTGGGATTCAATCAGAGTTTTTGCTTGCCTATAAATTGTCAAACAAGCTTGACCTGGGTTTACGCTTGGGATATTTTGATTATGATAGAGGAGGCGATTTGCTTGATGTCAAATGGGCGAATTATCCGCATTCCTCATCAGCCAGCTTGAATGACGAATCGCTTCAAATCGATGCTGATCAATTGGAAACAGGCATGGGAGTACTTTTCCATGTAACAGAAAAAACGCGCCTCGGATTTTACGGCAGTTTAAAAACCGGCAACAGCAGCGAAAAAATTGCTTCGATCGATAGCTCCCAGGGCTGGAGCGAACGGGACACCGATTCGACCTATTACCAAATCAATCATTATCGTTTGGATAGCGATGAATATTATTCCAATGACGGAAATAGACCGGAATTCAGAATTACCTTTGAAAGCGAGTTATCATCTAATTTTGTGTTACGATCATTTTTGTCTTATTCTCAAACCGAGGAGGATGTTAACGGTTCCTTTCATTCAGCAGATACCAGCTACGGCGATCAAACCTATGATTATTACCAATCGGGAAATTACTATTTTCGCAGAGCAGAATCGCACAGTGGTCGTCAGAGCAATTTAGCTGGAAGCGGCACCAATAGTAACAGCCAATGGCGCTGGTTCGCCTCGCTTATTTATCAGCCAAATAGCAATTGGGCCGCCTTTAGTGGTATTCAATTGCAGCGGGATTTTTATGAACAACAGATAGAAGAAACCTCGGATTATAAGAGGCATGATTGGACTGAGTACAGCATTTACCAGCCGGGGACCTACCGAAATTATTATATCCATGATAAGAATTATGCCTACACAGCCACTTTTGAACAATGGTCGGCTTTTTTGCCCATCGGCATTAAAGCGAGAGTTTTTAAAGGACTGCACCTAATTGTTGGATCCGATTTGACCTTCACGCTAACCGATCGCAGTTCAGAAGGTAAATTGCTCTATCCACAAAAAATATCCCGCAAGTGGGAAAGTGGAAGACTGGTGGTCGATGACAAAGAGATCAATCGTTACGAGCTCTTCAGCTCCCATCCGGCTACAGAATTTTCGCGTTCGCTGGCACACCGTTTTGGAATGATGTACCAACATAAATCCGGCGCGCAGCTTTATTTTCGAGCTTTTCAAGATGTGTTTAATACGGTGAATTGGGCGTTGGGATTTGAGATGAACTGGTAGAAAAATTACTATGACATTAGGTAAAAGAAGCAATTTGTTGGGAACGGTTGATGGTTTTATACATCCATCATATCGGGAATATGGATTCGAAATTCTTTGTCTTGAGGAAAAATTCTTAATGTCAAATCTAAAAGATCAGATAGATTAACTTTTTCGCTGGCATGAAGAACTTCAATACCAGCTAATGGGCCGGAAGAGTCAATATCTACAAAAATATCCTTACTAATATCAATAGTTTTTTGAGAGGTAACTCCGGTGAACCGCTAGTGCAAAAAGTTTCATGAAAAAATGAAAATTTCCCCACTATACAAAGAGCGGCAAATGCAATGGGGAAACCGTACTTATCGTTGCTGGAGAAAGCATCTTTGATAATAATACCGTAGAAAGGATTTTCAAAATATGAGATCATTACTAC
>CAZNDR010000354.1:0-4998 GCA_964571835.1 uncultured Cytophagia bacterium
ATTATATTTTTATCTTTTATTTTTATTAGTCAGGGAAAAATTATGACCATTTTTCAGCCGCTTTTTCGCCTCAAAAAATATTTGCTGCTTTACCAGCATGATCTTTTTATTGGCTCAATGTTTATTTTAATAGCAAATTTTATATTTGCCCTCATGCCTAAAATTTTGCAGATTGCCATTGATAAAATAGGACAACGGGCTAACATCAAATTGCTGTTTGGTTACGCGGCGCTGTTGATTTTGCTGACAGCCGTCCATTCAAGCCTTCGCTTTCTCATGCGAAAAATTTTTATCAGCACCGCCAGAAAAATTGAATATCACCTGAGAAATGACTATTTTTTTCACCTGCAAAAATTATCGCTGAGCTTTTTTGTAAAAACGAAAACCGGCGATTTGATGGCGCGCGCAACTAATGATGTAAGCGCGGTGTCCACGACGTTAGGAAGAGCGTTTTTGTTTTTCGTGGGAAACATGATTACCTTTTTCGTCGCCTTGGTGTTAATGATAAAAACCGATGTCAAACTAACTCTCTTCGCGCTCTCGCCTTTTCCAGTGGTCATTTTTATTGTTTACAAAAGCACCCATTTTTTCTTCAAGACCTATGAGAAAATTCAAGAAAAATTTGCTGATATGACAACCAAAGTCCAGGAAAACATTGCCGGCGTTAGAGTCATAAAAGCTTATTTACAAGAGGACAATGAAATAAAACACTTTCTCGACTTGAACCGCTGCTATTTTAAAGAAAATTTGAAACTGGCCAAAGCCAGAGGCTATTTGGGCGGCGCGCTGGAATTCCTCTTTGGCTTAGCTTTTGTCGTGTTGATAGGCATGGGAGGCATGGCAGTGATAAAGGAGCAGATGACCATAGGCGATTTTGTTGCCTTTACTGCCTGGCTGGGCATGTTAGCCTGGCCCATTTTTTCTTTTGGTTGGGTGATCAATCTTGTTCAGCGCGCCTCAGCTGCAATGAAACGCATTAATAAAATTATGGACACCGCACCAGAAATAGCCGATACTTCATTATGCGATTATTCTCTCAAAACAGTCAGTGGCGAGATCGAATTCCAGCAGGTTCATTTTGCCTATGATCAAGCGCGTGTGCTCAAAGATATCAATTTAAAAATAAAATCCGGGCAGACAGTTGCTTTCGTCGGTCCAACTGGCAGCGGTAAAACAACGCTTATCAATTTGATACTACGGTTGATGGATGTCAGCAAGGGCAAGCTATTGATCGATGGCAAGGACATTCGAGCTTTTCCCCTGCAAGTGCTGCGCAAAAACATTGGCTATGTACCACAGGAGACCTTTTTGTTTTCCGAAACTCTCCAGGAAAATATTTCTTTTGGCGCTAAGAATGCGCCATTCCAGGAGATCGAGTGGGCAGCAAAAATTTCCACCCTTGACGATGATGTGAACAATTTCCCGGACCACTATCAAACGCTCATCGGTGAGCGAGGCGTCAAGCTATCGGGCGGACAAAAGCAGCGGACTGCTATCGCGCGCGCCCTGTTGAAGAAACCTAAAATTCTCATTCTTGACGATGCGCTGTCGTCGGTCGACACCTATACGGAAGAACGAATTCTGCGTCAGCTTAAAGATAATTCTGTTCGCCAAACCACTATCCTTATTTCTCATCGCATTTCCTCCATAAAACATGCCGATCAAATTTTTGTTCTGTGGCATGGAGAAATAGTCGAGCAGGGTCGACATGCGCAATTGGTCAGAAAAAAAGGATTTTACTACGAGCTCTATCACAAGCAATTGCTTGAAGCAACTTTAGCTGAAATGGTTTGACTTTGCACAAATCGTCACCACGAAGGCACAAAATCACTTAGTTGCATAAAGGAGGCTTCAATTGTTTATTGACCTGTTCAATGTGGCACGGTTTTTATTTTTACCAAGCACAATAGAATACTCTGACAAAAGTGACTCGATGTATTTATTTCGTGGATGCTTTTTTGTGCCTTTGAACCATCGCTGCAAAATATTCGCTCTTTTGAAAATCAACAGGATCGCCAGAAAATTGGGGAGCTTTTTTTGATTCATAACTATCACGAAGACGAAGTCATAGGCAAAGCTTACGACAGCCGCTTGTTCAGACGACTGAGTCAATATTTACGACCTTATTCGTGGCCGGTCTTTTTGGGCATTTTGTTGTTGCTTTTAAGCACGGCGCTGGAGTTGTTGGGACCTTATTTAATCAAATTGGCCATTGACCAGCACATCGTAACTAAGATTGCTCAAGGTCTTTTGACTATAGTTGTTTTGTATGTCAGCGTCCTGATTTTGAATTTTGGCGTCTCTGTCGCCAAAACTTATCTTATGCAGTGGCTTGGGCAAGGTGTGATTTTTGATATTAGGGAAAAAATTTTCCGGCATCTGCAAAAATTGTCATTGCCCTTTTTTGATGCCCAGCCTGTTGGTCGGCTGGTTACCCGTGTGACCACCGATGTGGAAACACTAAACGAGTGGTTTTCCGCTGGTATCGTTTCTATCTTTGGCGATGTGTTCCTGCTAACGGGCATTGTGGTGGTGATGCTTTATATTCACTGGCAATTGGCATTAATCACTTTTTCTGTTATGCCGCTTTTAATTTACTTGACCCTGTTTTTTAGAAAAAGAATTAGAAAGGCTTATCGCGACATTCGCACTCGCATTGCCAGAATCAATTCCTATCTGCAAGAAAATATTTCGGGAATGATAGTAGTTCAAATTTTTAACCGCCAAAAAGAAAATTTCAAAAAATTTAATGACTTGAATCAAGATCATCTGGAGGCGCATTTGAGGTCAATCCTTTACTATTCAATTTTTTTCCCCTCCGTAGATGTTGTAGAAGCCATCGCCTTAGCATTAATTATCTGGTTTGGCGGGCTTCACTATTATGCAGGCAGCGTGACCTTTGGCGTACTGGTTTTGTTTATTCAATATTCCAAAAGATTTTTCCGACCGATTTCCGATTTGGCTGATAAATATAATATCATGCAGTCAGCCATGGCTTCGTCCGAACGGATCTTTTTGTTGTTGGATGAAAAACCCAAAATCACCGACTTCTCTGCTCCTCAAAAAATAATAAAATTTGTTGGACACGTTGAATTCAAAAATGTCTGGTTTGCCTATAAAAATAAAACCGATGGCTCGCCAGATTTTGTATTGCAGGATATTTCCTTTTCAGTGCGGCCAGGAGAAAAGATCGCTATCGTTGGCGCTACCGGCGCTGGTAAAACTTCGATCATCAACCTGATGTGCCGCTTTTACGACGCTACTGCTGGCGAAATCCTACTGGATGGAATCAATATCAAAAACCTTGCTTTGAGCCAGTTGCGAAATTGTGTCGGCTTGGTGCTACAGGATGTATTCGTTTTCGCTGGCACCGTTGAGCAGAATATTCGACTGGGCAATGAGCACATTTCTATTGAAAAGGTGAGAGACGTCGCGCAGCACGTTAATGCTCATTCCTTCATCGATCAATTGCCGGAAAAATACCATGAGCCCATGATGGAGCGGGGTGCCTCGCTTTCTACCGGCCAAAAACAGCTGCTCGCCTTTGCCCGAGCTTTGGCATTTAATCCTCAAATTCTTATTTTGGATGAAGCCACCTCCAGTGTGGACACTGAATCAGAGCTGCTAATCAAAGAGGCTTTAAGTAAGCTAATGGCCAATCGCACTTCAATCTGCATCGCCCACCGGCTCTCAACTATTCAGAATTGCGACCGTATTATCGTCTTACACAAAGGTAAAATTCGCGAACAGGGCACGCACCAGCAACTCTTAAGACTGAAGGGAATTTACTTTAAGCTGTATCAATTGCAGTTTTTGGAATAGGTTTTATGTATAAAGAAAAAACAGTCGTTTACCATGTTGACTCTTGTTATAATGCAGAAAAAAATTTTACTACTTTGATTGCCCGGCAAAAGGCACCAGAAGTGAAGTTATTTTTCTATCACGTTGTTCTCCCAAAACTGCCAAAAATTGAAAAATTTAATCTTAATCTTCAAATAAAAAAAGCTGCAGTGAGCGCAACTGCCAATATCTCGGAAGGATACAGCAGTCTTAATTAGCAAGAAGGAATTCACTGCTACAGAATTTCAAAGGATCGTTGACCGAATCAAAAGACCACTTAATCACCTGCTTTGATTTGAAATATATCTCTGATGAAATATTTAAGCACGGGCTCAATAAAATCGAATCTGCGAAAAGAATTCTTAATGGCTATCTCAATTTTTTCAAAAAACAAAAATCAAACCATTATCCTAATTCCTTTTCACCTTTTACCCTTATGCCCTTTACCCTATTTCGATACCGCATTCCCTCATTTCATCCTAAAAAAATCCCCCGTCTCTTTCACTATTTTCTGATACCACGATTTTGGATAACCGGGATGAGTGACTTTGCCTAACTCATCTTTCACATTTCCGTCCAGATATTTATAAATGAGAAATTCGCCCAATTTTTTCCAGCGCTGCACGGTTGCATCGCCAAGATTGATGGAATAATTTGTCAAAAATTCTCTTGCCTGGCGCGGTGATTGTTTGTGCAAAGCCAAAGCTGTTTCTTCGACGGCTGGCTGGTCAGCCAAAAATTTTCCTTCCAATTGTCGCTGCACTTTTTGCACGTCTTGAATCATATCACAGTAGCGGGAATAGCAATAGTTAGAGACAAAATTAAAAACCCAAAAAGCTGACTCCCAGGTAAAATGTTGAAAATTTCCGGTCCCAACGGCGTAACTTTTGGGTACGTCAGTAATGCCACAATACATCGGCACATACACTGTGCTGTACGTATCATCAACACCGAACCACAATATGCCACCAATGGCACTCGGTAGCCAGGAACGCGCCTGCGCCACAAAAGAAAAACCAGTTTGCTGAGTTGAAGTTGCCCGTTCGTTGCAATATGTCACACTATCAACCTGCCAGATCAGCGGACGCCAGCGATAGGGGAGTTGGTAAGGACCAGCACCAAGATCCTGACTCATATCAAAATCTGAGCCTTCAAAAT
>CAZNDR010000355.1:0-4996 GCA_964571835.1 uncultured Cytophagia bacterium
TCACTGATGATGGTGCTGAAAATTGGGAAAACTCTCTCTTCATGTTAAAGCATGCTGAAGCTGAAGGAATCACGACCATTGTTGCAACACCCCATGTTTTAAGTGAACATCATTTTAAAGAAGAAGATGAAATTATTAAAAAATTCGTTCAATTACAAGAAAAAGTCAAAGAAGCTGGATTGCGGATTAGGCTCAGCCTTGGCTGTGAAATATATGCTCAGCCCGATACCACGCTGAATCATAAAATTGCCACCTTTAATGCCAATGGTAAATATTTCCTCATCGAATTTCCCATGAATTCGATTGCTAAATTTGTGCCGGAAAAAATATTTGAATTGGCTGCGGATGGCAAGACCCCCATTATTGCCCATCCAGAAAGAAACATCGGTTTTCAGGCACGTCCTGATTTCATTTATGAATATGTGCAGCGTGGCGTGCTTATGCAAATTAATGAAGGTAGCCTGCGCAATCGATTTGGCGAACGAGCAAAAACGTTAGCTTTTAAAATGATTGAAAATAAGCTGGCCCATTTTGTCGCTTCAGATGGACATAAAACTGACACTCGAACCGTAACCTTGATTGAAAGTTATCAATTGATCAGCGACAAATTTGATAAAAAAACTGCTGATGACCTTTTTTATAATAATCCGCTAAAAGCGATTCAAGGGGAGAAAATAAATTCTTCAGATTGCTTGCCCATTGAAAGGGAGTTGAAGAGGGGATTTTTAAAACGATTGAGCAATATAATTAAAAGCACATTCGGGAAATGAATTCGATGAATGATTACTATTTAATCTGCAATTTATGAGGAAACAGTGGGTAAGTCAATACCTTTATTTAATTGGCTGCAAATATTTTTATACAAGATGAAGAAGCTAAATTTTTTTTTTGCCAGTGAAGCATAACTGCTATTGGCGAATCTATCAATTAACATGCTCCAATACATTTCTGCTTGCTCTATTTTTTTAACCTCTTGCAGACTATCCCACACATCAGTAAAGCATCATCATGTTTAAAATAACAATCAGATTGCAAAACCGACTGGAACGCGTCAAAAGCCTCATGATATTCTCGCAGGGCATAATAACACTCTCCCGTCCAATACCTAAAATTGCAAGCTAACGCATGTTGTGGATAATGGAGTAACAGTTCTTGAAATCCAGTTAGCGCTTCACTGTATTTTCTTTGCTGAAATTTGTCAAGATTAGATTGATATTTTCTGTTAATTAAATCCATATTGTATTCATTGATATGGTCGCCATCTTTCTTTGCGGGCGCTGCTTTCTGTTTTTTATCTAATTCAATTGAGTTTTCAACGATCAAAGCCTCACCTTCCTGCTGCATCTGAATGCGCCTTTTTTGTGGAATCGCCTTTATCAGAGAAATCTTCTTGGCACCGGGATCTAACAATACTCGATATGCAGTAGCTTCAAATTTATAATATGGGGGAAGATTTTTTTCGTCTAATTGCATAATCCATTCACCAGGGCGGATATTTCTAAATTCAAAGCAGCCTTTTGAATCGGTCACTGTTTTTAATACTTCACCATTGCGTTTTAGCTCAATGGAAATATTTGGTAGCCCGGAGAGCTCTTTTGATTTTTCTTTGTTTTCTTCATTGGTGATATTTAAACCGACTGGCATTAATTCTCTGAGCTTATTATTGCTGACATTTGTTTGGCTATCAAATTCTATTTCGCTTGAAGTTATAATAATTCGGCCAGCGCAAGTGCTGCCTTGTGTAATATTTAACGTCAAATCGACCACTTGGCCGTCATCTAAATGAACTTCGATGGGATATTTTTGAAGCGTGACCTTGTCCAATCCGATTTTTGATTTGTCCATAGTTAAATAATAGGACTGCGGCACCAGAGATGGAAAAATAAAGTTGCCCTTTTTATCGGTTACTGCTAGTGCTCCGTTCACATTTAAAATTAAATCTTTGACCGGCTGCCCGCTATCGACATCATAGACCTTTCCTTTTATTACCCCGATATTGTCCTTTTTTCTAATCGGAATGCTTAAAGGCAGCATGTATCCCAACATGACAGCATTTTCTGTTGCAGTCAGAGAATATCGCTGCAATGTCTGCCGAGCCTGCACATAAATCTGATGCTTATTGGCAAAGGAGTATATCAAACGGGTAGCAAAAACATTGCGATCAAAATAAATTTCTTCAGGAGAATAATGGTTTTGGAAATTAAGAAAAAAGGATAGGTTATTAAAAAGCAAAACAGAAAGCTTAATTCCTGCTGTCAGCCGATGCGTTTTTTCACCGCTAAACCAGGAATAATTATTATAGTAAAAGTAACCATTAAAATCAAGGCGCTCTGATGGATTAAAACGTGAATTAAAGGTATATCTTCTCATCGCATAAATTTGATTGGTCAGATAATTATTTGTTTTGCCTATTTCTGCGTTTACCATTAAAGAGAGTTTTCCAAAATTATGACTGATACCAAATCTGAATGATATTTCACGATAATTAAATTTTGGCACCTCAAATCGATCTTTTTGTGCTTGCTTTTGAAAGGCAAAATCAATATGGGTGTTTTTGTGAAAACAATATTTGAAGCCAGTTTTTATATATTGAATTAACGGTGCTGCATATCTAAGCGTATCCAGGTCATAATTTTGTTTTTCAGAGCGAAAGTTTGCATTAAAGCTGAGATTTTTCAATAGCGTTAAATCCAGGTTTGATGAAAAAAAATCAGTTTTCCGATAAAAACCTAGAAAATCAGGACTGGCATGAATCCATTTAAAGAAATAATCAAAAGTCAGTTTTCGCCCTTGAATACTGGCTAAGTAGGAATCAGCTTTCCTTTTTTTGTTTGCTTCGGTGGAATATTCCAACTCAATTTCTGAATCAGCAAATGGATAAATTTTAGTCGCTAAGCTCACCAGGTCATTTTTTCCATCAACAGAATGTTTTTTCAAATAATTAAATCCAATCGCTTGGTTGCCGGCAAAATGATATCTTAAATAGCAAGCAAGTTCTTCATTAATTGGTCTTTGCCATCGAGCTTTCAGATAATAGCTGCCTATGGAAAAATTGTTGATATTGATTTTGCTTTCAGCGCCTCTGCCATAACGAGCTCTTTCTGTAAGAGTTGATAGTTGATATATTCGATCGCCTAAATGAAATTCCAAATTTTTTGTCCAATAACTGGCAAAATATTCATCGCGGCGCGCCAAAATAGATCTTTCATAAACATCAGGTCCCCGCAATTGGAATTGAACACGCTTTTCGCCTTCCTTATCTAAAGCGCCTTCGCCTTTAATATCTGCCTGATAGCCATGAGTAACAGTTTCACTTTTTTGCATGAACTCTCCTATAGCGATGGTTAGGGGCAAGCGATAGAAGCGATCTTTGAAACCAGAGACTCGAGGAATAATTCTGACCTTGCTCGTTGCCTCAGATTCGACGGCATGGTGAATTTTCGATTGAGTCGTCAATTGGACTTTGTGAATAAATGATTGCTGGCAATCTTTGTCAGTCTGAACTGTTATGTTTATTAGCTTTGCTTGTATCGCGTTATTATCTAACCCTTTAATAGAGTAGGTGAAGGGATAATTGTGGCTGCTGTTTATGTGAGCACTTATCTTGTCCGATGCATTTGATTCATTGGCAGCTAAGAATGTAACCTGATATTTTTCTCCAGCGATGACATATTCTGGTGCTGTAATTACTTCTGTTCTAAGGTGAAAAAAAGGCTGCACTATAATCTGCAATTGGCAGGCGTTTTGATAATCTTGCGAAGATTTTGATCGAACGATATAGTATATGTTGTATTTCCCAACGTTGGCGCCTTGCGGAACGTAAAAACTCAAAAGCTTGACGCTGCTCTGCCCAGGTGATAGCTGGTAGACGGGCTCATCTGAAATTAGTTTCCATTGCTGTGGCAGCACTGCATTTGTGATTATGTCATGCTGGCAACGGGTGTTATTACTCACGGTAATTGGTGCGGAAATAACATTGCCTGGAAGTGTGCTCATAACCTTTTCAGCCGCTAATAGCACATCAATGCGTCCGGGCTCCTTTGCCGATACTGATACAAATAAAAGGCAAAGAATGAAAAAAATATAAATTGGTGCTTTCATTTTAGAAGTTGGTGCTTTTATAAAATTTCTCTCTTGTATTGTTCCTCTCGTTCAAGTGGTCTGGTGCTATAATAAAGGATAATTTAATCGCTTGCCTTTATAGATTGTTAAAGTTTTCTGCAATCAATGAGTGAAAATTAACTATAACTGTTTTCATTTATCGCGATTTAATGTATAGGTGATGCCAAAAACGTCCTCACCTCCACAATCAGCAACTACCAATGCTTTATAGCTGCCCTTTGATATCCTGTCAACCTCTATGCGCTGTCGGATTGAAGTGTTGGGAAATGTTCGCATTTTTCTTCCCGTAAATTTGCCAATTTTTTTCCCTAAGGCATCATATAGCTCAATCCACACGAGAGATCTTAACAGGCGTTGACCAGTATTTTCTAAATCGACTTCCATGATTAATTTTTTTTGTTCTTCAATTAGTCTAGAACCAATAAATTTTAATTCGCGTGTTCCCGTATACCCCAGGTGTGTAATCATCTGAACGCCATAGCGGATGGCTGACTGCACAGCAATTCCCTGATTTCGTTTATGAGCTGAGGCAGGTGCCACTTCCTCGACCATTAAAACGCTCCAATAGGTGCCATTAAGCAAGGATAACCTTGGCACGGTGATGATATAATTTACAGTTGCATCTTCCCGCGCTGGTATATTTACATATGCTGGATTAAATCTAATCCATTCGGCATTAGAGCGATTTAGGCGGCCTGGTTCACCATAATCGATGTGCCCATCACAGAAAAATTGATAGTCTCTGAGATAAATTTTTGCCTCTGCCGGCGTCTCGCTAGCATTGTGTATAACAATTGTCCCTTCCATTCGTTCACCTTTTGTGACAATATACTCGCGTGTAAGATCGCCGACGATGCAAAGGCTTGCCTTGGCC